>NZ_ONDD01000023.1 GCF_900316465.1 uncultured Fibrobacter sp.
TGGCGTTCCTGCTTTTCCTGCTCGGTGAGCGTCTCGGCTTCCTTGTACGATTCTGTACCCTTGCGCGGGCTGTAGATGAACATGAAGGCGCTGTCGAACTGGCACTGTTCAAATGCCTTGAGCGTGTCTTCGAAATCTGCTTCGGTTTCGCCCACGAATCCGCAAATTACGTCCGTCGAAATGCCATAGAACGGATCTTTGCTGCGCAACTGCTCGATAATCGAGAGGTATTGCTCCATGTTGTGCTGGCGGCGCATCTTCTTGAGCATGGCGTCGGAGCCACTCTGGATAGGAATGTGCGCGTAGTGGCAGACCTTCGGGTTGTTCAGCAACACGTCGATGAGTTCGTTCGTGTAGTGCCTTGGGTGCGGGCTCGTAAAGCGAATGCGGCGGATGCCGTCGATTTCAGAAACCTTCGTGAGGAGGTCGGCAAAGTTGCCGCCTTCTGTCTTGTAGGCGTTCACCGTCTGGCCAAGGAGCGTCACCTCGGTAATGCCCTTGTCGGCGGCCTTGCGTACTTCGGCGAGAACGTCTTCCATGTCGCGGTACTTTTCCGGCCCGCGGAGGTACGGCACAATGCAGTAGCTGCAGCGCTTGTTACACCCGCGCTGGATCGCGATGAAGGTGGTAAAGTCGTTCTGGAGCTTTGCGTATTCGCCCAAGTAGTTTTCGCTCAGGTCCTCGTCGATGAACATCTTGTGGTGCGTCAGGTGCAGCGGGCTATGGGCGTCGCCGAGCAATAGTTCCGGAATTTTCTTGTACTGGTCCGGGCCCACGATGTAGCTCACGTTCGGGAGGCGCTTCAAAAGTTCCGGCCCGCGATTCTTGGCCATGCAGCCGCACACGACAACCTTCACGTCGGGGTTTTTCTTGTTCAGGTACTTGAGCTTGCTGATGTTCGCGATGGCGGTTTCCTCGGCCTTTTCGCGTACGCTGCAGGTGTTTACGATGATGAAGTCGGCATCTTCTTGGTTGCTCGTCTCGATGCAACCGCACATGTCGAGCTCCTGGGCGATCATCGCCGAGTCGTACTCGTTCATCTGGCAGCCGTATGTGGCCAAGTGGTATTTTTTCATGCGTGCAAATGTAGAAAAAAATATAGAAGGGGGAGGTATCCCCCTCGCTTCAGCCACGGCACGGCCGTGTCTTCCGCTACCCCCACGCCTAGTGGCTCCGCCCCTAAAACCCCGATGTTCGCAAGAATATTTTTGCTATACTTAAATTATGGCGAAACCCTTCAGCAAATACCTTGGAAAAATTGCTCTGATGACCGCGGCGGCGCTATGGGCAGGTTGCAGCGATTCCGAAAAAAACGATGATGCTGCCAAGCAGGATAATCCCAAATTGATTCATCCCTGGGACACGAAGAAATTTTTCGACGAAAAGCCCGAAGGCAATCTCCTTGAGAAAAAGGAAAAGCGGAGATTGGATTCCCTAAAGAATATCGGCAAACTGATTGACACGGGTGTAACTGCTCTTTATGGAGTTTATGTGGCGGATTCTATGGTGGTCGCCAACGCGTCTGCAAAAACTCCGCAAAATTCGAAAGGCCTTGCCGAATTTCCGGTTAGAGAAAAAATATCTGTTGCTGAAGGTAGCTCGCTTGACAAAGAATCTATTTTTAATGTCTTGGTTTCTTTCACGCCAGGATTGCGCCATATATACAGTATCAGGTATTTAAAGAAAAATCCTGATAAACATTTTGAAGGCGAAATCACCTTGAAGTTGACAATCGCTGCGGACGGCTCGGTTAAAGAAAATCAAATTAAATCTTCGACTACAGGTTATAAAGAATTTGATGAAGATATTCAAAAAGCTGTAAGTCGCTGGAAATTTCCGAAAGTGAAATCGGGTGAGACCATTGCGACTTTCCCGATTACGTTTCACGAAAATCCGGCTGAATCAAAGACTTCTCGGCCTGAATAAGGATTTTTACCTATGCGTCAAGATTCAAAATTTTCAGTTGTGTTTGCCTGCTTCGCATGTGCAGGCCTTATCGCCTGTGGCGATGACGCGAGTAGTTCCGGCCCCGAGGGCGGCGAAAGCAGCGCGGTCGAAGAATCAAGTTCGTCGGCAGACATTTTTTCAAGTAGTTCGTCATGGATTGCCACGAACTCTTCGAGTTCTCGCAATGACGGAAAGGACACTTCTGCGGTTCATGTTGCGGACACCACCAAAATCACTTATACCCTCAAGCCCTTCGACGGCCCGCTTTCTAACCCGCACAAGGGCTTCACGGTTCCGACGGGTGGCGCCTGGGTGTTCGTGCCGGAGTTCGAATACGGCCCTTACGGTTCTCTGAACAACAAGGCATGGGACTTAATCTCATACGGTTCCGGTTATCAGCAGTGGAACAAGTTGAATCCGGCAAAAGGTGTTTACGACTGGACGGAACTGGAAAAACTTTTGAATGCTTTAGCCGAGCACAACATGGGCTACGCCTTGCGCGTGTTGCCGTACACGCCATCCTTTATCAAGAGCGATTTCCCACCCCAAGAGGAATACGATTGGACTCCGCCTTTTGTCTACGAAATGGGGGCGAAGAAAATACAGATTGACTTGCGTGGGACAGACTACCATGCATACGCTCCGGTCTGGGATGATTCCATTTATATTTGGGCTGCCAAGGAGTTTGCAAAAGCTTTGGCCGAAAAATACGATGGTGATCCGCGCATAGAATACATTGACGTCCGCACTTTTGGCGAATGGGGCGAATGGCACACGTCTCACATTTTAGGGAGCGAAATGCCTGCCGATTCGGTGTTGATTGACATGCTGGATTATTACGCATCCCTGTTTAAGAAGACCCAACTGGTGCTGCCTTCTAACGGTTTTGGCGATGTTTATACTCATGCGCTTGAACTCGGCATTACCAAGCGAGATGATGGGTTCATTGGCATTCCCGGCAGGCCGGATACGTTGTTGCGGGCGTACAATGCGAATCTACCGACTATTGCCGAAAATATAGCCGGTTACAAGACGATGCTTACTTACGACGATCTGATTCCCGGAGGTAGCCAGAAGTGGACTGCGGAACGCTGGGTGGATGCGATTACTACGGCTCATTTGACTTACTACGTGCTGGATCAAGATAGCGATTGCGGTTACAATTTCTACAGCGACAACAAGGCCCTTGCGGATTCAATGAGCAAGGTCATTGGGTACAATTTCACGGTGACGCAAGCGGAACTGGTGACTGTCGCGACGCCTGCCTCCGGAAACGCCACCGATATCACAAGTATGCTGAACGTTACCGTTAAGAACACCGGCGTGGCGCCCTGTTTCTTCGATATCTACATGGTGGCGGAATTTGTCGATAGTACGGGCAAGGCCCTCGCACAAATTGGCGTGCCCCTCCTCATTCCCAAGGGGACCTTCAAGGACGGTAGTTCGCAGATTTTCTTCTTTAAGACACCTGGTGTGGCGAATGTTGTAACCCAGCCGGGCGTTTCCGTGGCCCTTTCCCTCTACGAAAGCGAAGATGCCTTCAAGAGCGGCAAAAATCCGACCGTCCGTTTCGACAACGATGGCCTCCAGGAAAATAATAAGCTACTATTGCAATCCCGATAACGCGCGTGGTTTCATGTCCCTTCTGCTTGCCCTTCTTTTTCTAGCGCTTTTCATAAGCGCCATTGTCCGCGGAAAGTTTTCTTACGGCAAGGCGGATTATGATTTTCATGAGCATCCGGTGCAGTTTGTTATCGTTGTCGTATTCATTCTGGGCGTGTCCGCGCTTTGCTTTTACCGGTTCCTTGTTGAGATGGAATTCATTCGGTAAATTTCTACATTTGGGCGCGCTATGCTCAAAAAGAAATCCCTCATTGTTTTTGACTTGGACGGGACTCTGTTCAATACGCTCGGCGACCTTGCCGTGGCGGTGAATTTTGCGTTGCGCCATTTCGGGCTTCCGGAACACGACGAACAGCGCGTGCGGACTTTTATCGGGAATGGTTCGATGAAGTTGATTGAGCGTAGCATGGGGGAGGCCGCGCTTTCTGAAAATATGGCCCGCTCCGGTGTGACCGTCGAAATGGTCCACAAGGTCTATTCAGATTTTTACTGGGAACATTGTACCGAACGCACACTCCCGAATCCGGGAATCGTAGATTTCTTGAACAATTCCAAAGCCCGCGTGGCGATGCTCACGAACAAGCCGCTTCGCCCGAGCGAAAAAATCCTGAATCACTTTGGACTCCGCGACCGTTTTGAATTTATCCTTTGCGGCGACACCACGCCCGAACGCAAGCCGAGTCCCGCTGGCCTGCTCAAGATTCTTGAAATGGCAGGCGTATCTCGTGAAGATGCGGTAATGGTGGGCGATGACCAGCCGGACATTCTTGCAGCCCGTAATGCCGGGGTAGACTGCATTACGCTCCTTTGCGGCTTTGGAAAACCGGTGAACTTGCTTCCGTTAAAGCCCGAAAATACGGTCGAGAGCTATGCGGAAATGTGCCAGTTGCTGGCTAGAATCTCTAACTAGTATTTTTTCTATATTCATACCATGACTTTCAAAATTATATCTTCTGTTCTGGCGGCAACTCTCGCCCTTACGGTCACTTCCTTTGCCGACGAGGCCATCCGCTTTGTTCCCGAAAATTACCCGATAGGCGTCTTGAATCAGGGCGATACCAAGCATATCGTTTTGCAAGGTGCTAATATCACGGACAAAGAAATCGTTCTCGAAAACGTGTTCGGCCAAGGCAATGGCATGTCGAACTTCAAGTACCCGAGCAAGATTCCTGCCAAGGGCACGGTCAAGATTGAATTTGACTTCAACTCTGCTGAAATGGAAGGACAAATCAAACCGGTTGTGGTGCTGGTGGATACCACTGGTAAGCCCTATCTTGCCAATATGGATGGCATCGTGAAGGTTCCGTTCATCTTCGGCGAAAAACTCTTTGACACGGGCTACTACACCAAGGGCGAAAAGCGCGAATGGACATTCTATGTATGGGGTACCGACAAGAAGGAACGTCCTGACCTGACCCTCGCACCCGAGTCTGCCAAACAGTTTTCCATGTCTGCCAAACCGGTGATGCTGAACGTGGACAAGTTTGATCAGATTAAGGAAGGCGGCAAGGTCCCCGGTCTTAAAATCACTCTTTCTACTAAGGTCCTTTCTCGCGAAGGCTGGGAACTCAAGCAACAGAGTATCCGGAAGATCGTTTCGTTCAAGAGCAAAAAGTACCCGAAGGCTACGCCTGACGTGCTGATTGTTGGTTTCTGGAAGTAAAAAAACGGCTTTTTTGGGGCTTTAGCCTTGCAAAAAAGCCCACTTTTATCTAATTTTGACCCACCAATGAACCAACGGGATGTAGCTCAGCCTGGTAGAGCGCTTGAATGGGGTTCAAGAGGTCGCTGATTCGAATTCAGTCATCCCGATAAAAAACACCGCTTTAAAAGCGGTGTTTTTGCTTTAGAAGCTTGTATCGGTTTTATGCCGGAGCGTTTTAACTCTGCTTTTCTTCCTCTTCAGGCGAATTTTCGTCATTGCGTTCATCTTCGCCCTTTTCTTGTTCCGCAGATTCTGCGGCCATTTTGAGCGGATGGTCTTCGATATAGTCGAGACTTACCTGGAAGTTTTCGCCCTTGGGCTTTTCGGCATCTTTTTTCAAAGCGGCAAGTTCAATAGCGGCGGCTTCGTAGTCGGCTTCGGTCACCCATTCGGGCCTCCACACGATCACGCGGTTACGGCCACCTTCCTTACCCTGGTAAAGCGCCTTGTCTGCCATTTGAATGCTGCGGTCTGCTCCCAGGCGTTCGTCGAACCTGGCAACACCGAGCGTAATCGTAATCTTGATGGTGAAGTCCGCGTAGCGAACGGTCATCTTTTCAATCTGTCTGCGGAAACGTTCTGCGACAGCCCTTGCGCCTTCGAGGTCAGTTTCGGGCAACAACGTCAAGAATTCTTCGCCACCGTAGCGGGCGAATACGTCGTACTTGCGCAATAGTCCGCGAATTGTTTGCGCCACCGACTTCAGGATGATGTCGCCACAGGCGTGTCCGTAGGTATCGTTGATATTCTTGAAGTGGTCGATATCGATAAAGATAAAGCAGAACGGCTTGTGCGTGCGGGCAGAACGACCCATTTCGTTTGCGATGGTTTCGTTCATGTCGCGGCGGTTCGGAAGACCCGTCAGTTCGTCCGTTTTCGAAATCAGTTCCAACTTCTTGTTGGCCTCTTCCAAATCCTTGGTACGTTCCTTGACTTCCTGTTCCAAGATTTCCCTATGGGCGTTCAGTTCCTTAATCTGGCGCTTAATGGTATCGTGCATCGAGTTGAAGGCGTTGCCCAACTGGCCCAGTTCGTCTTTACGGCTACCCACGTCAATGTTTTCGATATCAAGGTCTCCGTCAGTGATTCTACGGATGTGCTTGGTAATGCGGTTCAGCGGAACGCCCAGCGTGTAGAACATCCATGCTGCGACAAGGAAGATAATCAGGATTGCCACAATCAGGATGGCGAGACTTGCCTGCGTTGCCGAGGAAATAAGTTCATCGATTTCTCTCTGCGGCTGGAAGGCGAAAAGACCGAAGTCCGTATTGGAATCAAAGTAGTAGTTGACAAGGTATTTTTCGTTGTCGGACAGCTTCTGGAATTGGGCCTTCTTGACATCGTAGTTGCGGGGGTCGATATCTTTCAGTCCCAGTTCCGAAATCTTGTGCGTATCTGTTAGCCAGCGCTTTAAGTCCGGGTGATAAAGAATTTCCCCTTGACCATTGATGGCAACCAGGAATCCGTTTTTGCCGACTTTATAGTTCGGAAAGTTGGTCCAGAGTCTGCGGAGAGAAAAACTTGCTATCAGGTATCCTGAAGAATTTGACCTGTTCATAATGCTAATGCCGAACAGGCGCTTCGGGGGAGCGTCTGTTGCTTCCCTAAACCAGGGCGTCAAGTAAGGGCGGTGCGGAGTAATGCGCGAAAAATCAATGGGGTAGGGGCTTTCTGTTGGAATGCCGACCATGGAGTTGTCGCAAATGAACGAGTTGTCTCTGTCGTATAAAGTAACGGTTTCACCCGAAATGAACAATGTCGAAATGCTGTAGCTCTTAAGGTAGCTGGCAGCCGTATTCGGATCGAGACTTTGAATTTCGGATGTCTTGGAAAGAAGTGTCAGGCGGTCGCCAAACTGCTTCATTTCGCTAGATGCCATGTAGCCAATCTGCGAGAGAGTCGACTCGTTGTTGTTGAAACTCCATTCCAACATCAGGTTTGTCTGTTTTGACGTGAAAATAAAGATACTCCCCGTGACCACGAGGGTCATGGAGAAAATCAAAACGATAAGCACCTTGAAGACGATGCTTCGTGAAAAACCTGATATCGTGTGTATAGACATAAAACTTTACTTCGAAATACTGATTATTTTTTGCGCTTGCGGAGGAAGGCAAACAGGAACCCGAGGATAAGCATGACAACGAATACGAAGGGTGCTGTCTTTATGTTATCGTCGACGGCTCCGTTGGTGGAATCCTTGGCGACTTCAACCTGGGGCTTTTGCTCTTCGTTAATCTTGTTCCAGGCTGCCTTGAATTCGGCTGCCGTCATAATATTGGTTGTCGGGTAGTTCAACTTTTTGTCGATTTCGACCGTGAGGTCCTTGAATATCTCGTACAGCTTGTCTTCGGAATAGAGCGACGGGATTTCCATCTGTTCCCAAATGGCGCTGAATAGTGTGTTGAGTTGCTGTTCCAGTTCGCCCCATTCCGGAATGGCCACGTAGGCGCGACCGGTTTCAAGAGCGCGAACGAGTATGCTGTAGTCTTCGTCCTTAGCCCATTCCTGCAGAACCTTTCTAGAAGGCGGCAAAAGGCCAATCTGCTTGGTGTAAGCGTCCAGGTTTTCATCGTCGGTCAAGAAGAGCAAAAGGTCAAGAGCTTCTTTGCGTTTGTTGTTTGCCGGAATGGCGAGGTTTGAACCGCCGATAAAGCTGACGCTTCCGACCTTGCCTCTAGGAATGGGAACCACCATGACGCTGTCGGAACCGATTCGGGCGTTAGAAAGGCCTCCCATGTTTCCGTGGAAACGGGTCTGCATGATGATTTCGGAAGTGCTCACGATAAAGGCGAGTTCGCCATTGTTGAATTGCTGGGCAATCTGTGCCGTATTGGTCTGCAGGGCTTCGGGCGCTACGAGCGTATCCATAATAAAGTGGAGGTAGCTTGCAATGCCTAGGAGCGTTTCTTCAGAAAGGATGTTGGCGTGCCATTTGCCGTCGGCGTCTTTCTTGATGAACGAACCGCCGTTGCTCCAAATCCAGGGGGCAAAGTTGTGAGGAAGGTTCCAGTCGCTCCTGCCGGGGAATGCGTAACCGCGTACGTGGGCACCGTCTTCAAGAACTTCGTCTTTTTGGTTGACTTTGCGAATTGCTTTCTTGAATCCTTCGTAGGTTCTAATGGAATCTTTAGTGATGCCGTGTTCAGCAAGGATTCTCTTGTTGGCAAGAACAGCTCGAATATCGATAAACCAAGGCACGGAATAGATTGTCGAGTCTTCGTCGATATGGGTCGTGTTCCAGCTGACGGGGACAAAACGTTCCGGTTGAATTGCCGAAAGTTCTTCGTTTAAAGGCTTAATTTCTTTGCGGGATGCAAAGTACGGAATCCAAGTAGTGCCAAGCTGCAATACATCGGGGGCCGGCTGAGTTCCGGAAAGCGCTGCCGTAATGCGGTTCCAGGCTTCACCCCAGTCAAGCACTTCGACCTTGGTCGGAATGCCTGTTTTCTGGGTGTAAAGTTCAAGACGTTTTTCGAGGATTTCTTGCGGAGATGCGCCATTGGGCATAATCCAAACTGTGAGCGGTTGCTTTTTAGGGGCGGCCATAACTGCAGTCGAGGCTATAGCAATCGCTAGAATTGAATGCATAATTCTATTCATCATCAAACCCATGAACAACTCTCCTTTCTTATCGTATCGTCATGAATATTTGAACATTAAAATAATAAAAAAAAGGGAAAAGTGAAAAAAATCACAGGATTGGCGCTCGTAAAGATAGTCCAAAGTGGAATAAAAATGGGCAAAAACGCCAATATTTGTAAACTAATATAAACAAAAGTGGCTAAACGTGATAAAAATCAAAAAATAAGTTTTTTTATGATGAATATCACCAAAGAATCATTTTTTAGTTATATTTTCCACGTCGTAAGAAAACGATAAACAACCCTTAAGGAGTTAATAAAATGAAAAAAGGTATCATTACCCTTCTCTGCGCCGGCATGATCGTTCTTTCCGGCTGCTATGGCAAGTATGCATGCTTCAACAAGCTGCTCGCATGGAACGGCACCCTTGGTAACAAGTGGCTCAACTCCATCGTCCACTTCGCCATGAACGTGATCCCGGTCTACGGTATCGCTCTGTTCGTGGACTTCCTCGTCCTCAACACTGTCGAATTCTGGACTGGCTCCAACCCGCTCGCTGCTGGCGACTCCTACTATGAAAAGGACGCTCAGGGCAACACCATTGCTGCTGTCAAGAACGCTGACGGTTCTATGACTGCTGAAATCACCACCGCTGCTGGCGAAAAGGCCGTCCTGACCCTCCAGCGCGATGAAAACGTTATCCGCGCCATCGACGCCGAAGGTAACGTTGTCGCTCAGCGTGAACTCGACAAGTAATTTCTTACTTGATTGATTTTCAAGGACCTTGGTTTATGCCAAGGTTCTTTTTTTATTGATTTTATTATATATTTAGGCTATGCTTAGGCGTGTGTGCTACATAGGGGTGTTGTTGTTCACCTTGTCTTTGATGTCTTGCGTCAATGACGACATCAAACGTGGAAACGACGCCTTGCGTATTGGCGACTATGAACGCGCTATTACGAATTTCTCGAAAGCCTTGGATGTTGAACCAGCCAACCGCGATGCCCGTTACGGGCTGGCCCTTTCGTATTATGCCGATGCGGAGCAGGCTGACCGAATCAACGATTCCTCGTTTGTCCGTTGGAGTCGCGCCGCCCGCGAATTCAAGATTCTTTACGGTCTAGATAGTAGCGGAAGCATCGATGCCAATTATTCGACTTGCTTGTTCTACTTGGCCCGCGCTACGTTGAATCAAGATGCGTCTGCAAATGTGTTGTCCTTATTGGATAAATCTATACAACTGGATAGTTTGAACTATTTTAGCTATAACTTGAAGGGCTTGATTCTTGCCCGGAGCAGTGCTCCTGGTGATCTGAATAGCGCAAAGAACATATTCATCCATATCGTGACTCGAGAACCCGGATTCATTTCGGCATACATTAACCTCGGAAACATCTATTGGGAAGAAGGCGATGTGGAATCGGCCTGGGACACTTGGTCTGCGGGCTTGCAGAAGGCACCTACAAACAGTTCTTTGATTTACTGGACTCAGGTTGCCGAAGATTCTTTGAAGTCGATGGTGCTTTCGGGTAGACTATGAGCGTAAAAAGTGAAAAGTCTATGGCAAGCATCTTGGACAGGGCTTGCGATTGCGCCTTGTTGCATCAGGGTGGTGAAGCCGATGTTTACGAACTTGCATGTGACGAAGGCTTTTATGCCTTAAAGTGGTACCATTCCGGTTGCCGCTTTGAAGAATCCGTCGTTGACCGCCTGAAGCACTTGAACATTCCTGGGCTTTACCGAGTCCGCGAATCGGGCGTTCGTGATAATACGCCATACTTGGTTTACGATTTTATTGAGGGCGTGAGCTCGGCTGATGTTCCGGCGATGCCGGTAGCGGTGGCATTGAAACTCTTGCGTGGAATAGTGCAGACACTTGATGCCTTGAATAAAGAAGATATCCATCACGGCGATATCAACCCTTCGAATGTCTTGCTTTGCAAGTCTGGCAATAGCTTGCAGACTCTTGTGATCGATTGCGGCATTGTGGGGCCCGGCGCCTTGGCTTATGCGGCTCCGGAACGCTTTCAAGGCAAGCCCGCCAGCACGCAGAGCGACCTCTACAGTTTGGGAATGCTTTTGTTCCGCTGGATTGCCGGCGTTGATTTGCTTGAATCGGACGATTACAACAATCTGGCAGCCCAAGCTCTGGCTATCGAAGGCTTGGATATTTCTTCGCGACTTTATGACCTGGACAGTTGCAAGCCGCAGGAACTTTCGGCGCTGGAGCCGTTGTGGAAGGCCTTGCTGCGGGAATCTCCGGAGAATCGCGCCGAAGATTTTGACGAACTGGATGAACTTCTGGAAATTGCCCTTGAATCAATTGGCGTGGGGGAGGTAACCGCCCAGACGGCTCTGCAAAAATATGCCGGTGAAGTCCTACCCGAAAAAATGGGGCGAAAATTCCCGACGGAGCAAAAAAGTGCTTTCCCGTACAGCCAAAACGATAATGAAAACAAAAAAAATACCTTAAAAATTGCCGTTTTGGCCATTTTAGGACTTATATTAATTACAACGGTGTTTTTCGTGTTGGTTGGGACAAAAAGTCCCGACATCGACGAAACAGGAAATTTGTTGCTTCAGAAATCCAGAAGTTTGGAATCGGTTGAATCGGGGATAGAAAATCGTGGAAATTCTGCTCCTGATACGCTTCCGCCTGCGGTACTGAAGGATTTGCCTACGCCCGTATCGGAATAGTTTTTGAAAGAGGTTTTCGTATGAAGTCAGAATCGATGCTCGCGACAGAAAGAATGCTCGATGTCGTAAGAATCTTACTGGATGAAGTCCAGCCGGAATCTCTTTTTGTGAAAATTCTCGAAGTGGCGAAGGATGTTTTGCATGCCGATGCCGCGGTCCTTGATACCGGCGGCGAAAATGCGATTCACTTGAGCAATCCCGAAAAAGTATCGATTTCTATTTCTGCAGTAAAGCAGGCCAAGCTCGAAAAGAAGGCCGTGGTGTGGAACCAGCTCGATGACGATTCCGCCGACCTTTCGAAGTCTATTGTACAAAACCAGCTGACAAGCATTATGGTGTCGCCGTTCCGCACGCCTGAAAGCGAAGCCGGTTACTTGTACTTGCAGCGAGCCGCCCGCGAAGAGCCTTTTACCGAAGACGATAGCGCCCTGTTCGATTCCTTCGTGATGGTGTGCGAAAAGTTCGCATTTGCCGCCTTCGACCGTTTGCGTGACAAGGAATCCTTGAATGTCTTGCGCAATGTCATCCGCAAAGACGGCATTGTGTATTCGAGCAAGGCCATGTCCGACTTGATCGCTCTTGCAGACAAATTAGCAGGGCTCCCGATGCCGGTGATTATCCGTGGCGAAACGGGAACCGGTAAAGAAGTCATTGCCCGCTATATTCACAGGCATAGCCCTCGCGCAGACAAGCCTTTTATCGCAGTCAACTGTGGCGCCATTCCGGAACACTTGATGGAATCGCTTTTGTTTGGACATGCCAAGGGGTCGTTTACGGGTGCCATTGAAACCCGTAAGGGATTTTTTGAAGAAGCCGATGGCGGAACCATTTTCCTCGACGAAATTGGCGAACTTCCTATGAACATGCAGGTGAAGCTTTTGCGCGTGCTGCAAGAAAAGCATATTACCCGCGTGGGCGACAATCGCGAAATTCCGGTGAACGTGCGCATCATTAGTGCAACGCATGTAGACCTGGAAGAAGCTGTCAAGGCAAAGCGCTTTAGGGAAGACTTGTACTTCCGTATTCAGGTGATGCCGGTAGAAATGCCGCCCCTGAGAGACCGCGGACAAGACGTTGTGCTCTTGGCCGAAGAATTCTTGACCCGCTATGGGGCGGAATATGGTCGTGGAAAGTTCCACTTGAGCCGCAACGCCGAAAAGGCGATGCTCAGTTACCACTGGCCGGGTAACGTGCGCGAACTCGAAAACAAGGTCCAGAAGGCTTTGGTTCAGGCGGTACATGGAGTAGTCCAGCCTGCCGATTTGGGCCTGGGCGATGTCCAGGCGCAGGCCAAGGAGTCTCCGCGCACGCTTAAGGAAGCCCGCGAAATCGTGGAACGCGAAGTAATTGGCAGGGCGCTTTCCGACAGTAATGCGAATCTGACGCTCGCAGCGACGATTTTGGGCATCGACCGCAAGGTTCTGCGCGAAATTATGGAAAGATTGGGAATGAAAAAAGAAGACTATAAGAAATAGTTTTATATATTTATTATAGCCTAAAAGACGGTTGGCACGGAATTTGCAAGAGATTGAGTATGAAAAAGACTACTCTCATAACGACAATTATGATGGCTGCAGCGCTTAGCTACGCTGCTCCGTCTTCTGCGCGTCCGGAGTCTTCTGTCCCGACCCCCGCCGAGAATATGGAAATTTCGCGAGAAATGCCCAATCTCGGTGCAAAGGAAAGCGCAGACTGGCAAAAATTGCGTGCAGAACGTCGTGCTGCCCGAGAGCAAATTCTTACGGACTTGCGCAATAGTTCCTCCGCTGAAAAGAAGAATATCCGCCAGGAAGTCTCGAAAAAGCGGAACGAAAAGCCTCGCTTGGAGGGGGAAATCCCGAAAAATCAATCTCGCGAACGTCGTCCTTTTTATGAGCAGCCTGAGTCTCACCAAATGAACCCGATGCGAGATATGCCCAATGGTCCTGCTCCGGCTCCCATGTATCCCATGAATCCCATGTACCCCAAGGGTCCTGTGAAGCCGATGGATCATCCCCATCGCTAAATGCGTTTCATTGTAATAGTGCTATTGATGTTTTCGTCTTTGCTTTATGCCGAGACGCAAGAATCTGTGTACTATCGTGCCATGAAGGCTGAAGAAGCTGGCGATGTGTCTGCCGCCCTTGCTGCTTTTGAAGAAGCGGTTCAGATTCCTGGTCCCTATACTGAGGAACTTCGCGAAATCATTGACGAATATTATAAGGCCCTTGATGCGACTACGGAAACGAAGAATCCGTGGTCGCTTCGTTTTTTAGGCGATATCGGTTTTTACGGCTTGCATTATAACGAATATGGCGGTGTTGAAAAAGTCAGCGAAACCGGTGGCGATATCTTCTTTTCGCTGACACCGTTTGTAGACTATTCTACAGGCGACTGGATTCATTCTTTTGGCTTGGGCTTTTCGGGTGACTGGTTTGTGGCAAACGACGATATGCCCGTGCTTGATACGAACGACTGGAATCTCTCGGTCGGACTTGAATATTCCTTGGTCGGTAAATCCCTGATGCTTGATGTGGGGGCCGACATCAAGATTGTCGAAGGAGCCTATGTTTCACCCAATTTTTATGCATGGGTGGAAAGCGACTTTTACCGATTTGAAAAACAGCGTATCGGTGCAGCGGTCTGGGGTTATTATGATCCCGATGGTCCGCTTTCGTTTGCTTTGTACGGCTCCTGGCATAGAATGGTTCCCTACGGCCTGAATTGGTCTGTTTATGCGGGGGCCCGTTTCGAGGCGGATTCCGCGGTGGATTTTGTGAGCTATATGGAGGCGTATAAGAACGCTATTGAAGAACTGGAACAAGAGGATGAATTAGGGACGGAGTACCCGTGGGAAAATTCCATGTACGGGAATTGGCAAAACCCGATGCAGGTTTGTCTGGAAACCTATGGACCGGAATGCTATAACTGGAATATCGGAAAACTGGATTCCATGTATTGGGCGCAGCAGAATGCGTCTAAGGATACGATGTCTTCTGTCAATGTGGCTATTCCCAAGTATTTTGCCAAATGGTTCGGCCCAACCCTCCGTTCGCGGGTTTCCTATAAATTCAAACGCAATATAACGCTCGAGGCTAGGCTCAATCTGTTCTATGGATTTGTTTTGGATGGCCCGGATAACGATTACGAAAAG
Organism: uncultured Fibrobacter sp.; assembly: GCF_900316465.1. NCBI lineage: Bacteria > Pseudomonadati > Fibrobacterota > Fibrobacteria > Fibrobacterales > Fibrobacteraceae > Fibrobacter > uncultured Fibrobacter sp. The sequence goes on from NZ_ONDD01000023.1 coordinate 14,687, forward strand.
ATGCGTAAATTCAGTGGTGTCTGGGGTACCATGCTCTATTGGAAACCGAATGCGTTGACGCTATATTTGGGCATTGAACAATTCTACAAGCATTACAGCTTGCCCAAATATTATAGAGGAGTCTATCCGGAAAACAGCATCCTTTCTGAAGTGAAAGCCGGCTTCAAGTGGGAAATTTAAAAACAAAAAAGCAGGACTGAGTCCTGCTTTTTTATGGAGATAGTGGGAGTCGAACCCATGACCTACAGATTGCGAACCTGTCGCTCTACCAACTGAGCTATATCCCCAGGATGTAGGCGCAATATAACTTATTTTGCGACCTTTGGCAAGTCGAGCGCCTTGTTTTGGACTAGTTCCCGCGGTTGTCCATCGAAGAGAACATCGAGATGATTTCTTCGGTGAAGAGCGAACCAGGGAGTCCTTGTGCAATTTCAAGAGCCTTTTCAAGATGGTCTTGGGCGTTTGCCTTTGCTTTCTTGAAGGCGTCTTTTTCGTTCAACTTTTCGATAATCTTTTCGGGAACATCGGGCTGATCTGCCTTTGCAATAAGTGCTTCCATTTCGGAGCGCTCTTGAGCGTTGCTGCCTTCGAAGTAGTACAGCAGCGGAAGCGTAATCAGTCCATTGCCTAAATCAGTGAACTTGGCCTTGTCTAGATTCTTGCTGCCAAAACCATAGTCCAAAAGATCGTCTACAATCTGGAATGCAATTCCGAAGTGGCTTCCCATTTGGGCGCATTTGTCGATAATCTCGTTGTCAAAACCGGCAAGGATTGCACCGATGCGAGCCGCTGCTGCAATTAGGGAGGCTGTCTTTCCGTCGATGATGCGGTCGTATTCTTCGAACGAAAGACGCATGTTTCCGGATTGATCCAATTCCAGAATTTCGCCGGCGATCAATTTGTCGGCGGCCTTGGACAGCACTGTCGGAATATCATGCGATTCTTCGTCGATCACGCATTGCATGGCCTGCGAAAGAACGTAGTCGCCGATAAGCACGGCCACTTGCGTGCCCCATTCCTTATGCGCGGTCTTTTGTCCGCGACGAATGTCGGTGCCGTCGATAATGTCGTCGTGTACAAGGCTTGCAAGGTGCAAGAGTTCAATGCCTGCGCAGGCGTGTGCCACTCGCAGGGAGTCGGGCTTTTGGGCGCCGCTTTGTGCAATCAGGCAAAGGAGTGTCGAACGAATGCGCTTGCCTTTGCGCAGGAACAGCGATTCCAATCGTTCGCAGATTCCTGCAGGAGCATTCTTGGCGACGCCGAGAATGACTTTTTCGGTAAGTTGCAATTGTTCTTGGACAAGTGCGCGTGCCTGAGAAAGCACGGTCTGAAAATCTGCCTTAGTCGGAGCCATTGGAACCTTTAAACATCCAGGTCGTTCAAGACCTTGTAGGCGTTGGATTCAATGAACTTGCGGCGCGGTTCCACGTCTTCGCCCATGAGCATGCTGAAAATCTGGTCGGCTGCTACGGCATCTTCCACATAGCACTGCTTGAGGAATCGCTTGGTCGGGTCCATGGTGGTTTCGGAAAGCTGTTCCGGAGACATTTCGCCAAGACCTTTGAATCGGCTCACGGTCACGTTCTTCTTGTCTTCGAGCTTGGCCATGGCTTCGTCTTTGTCGTTCTCGTCGAACAGGTACGTTTCCTTGGTGCCGACCTTGAGCTTGAACAGAGGCGGCATGGCGAGGAACACGTGACCGTCGTCGATGAGCGGGCGCATGTAGCGGAAGAAGAAGGTGAGAAGCAAGGTCTGAATGTGAGAACCGTCCACATCAGCATCGGTCATGATCACGATCTTGTTGTAGCGGAGCTTTTCAAGCTTGCATTCGGTGCCGAGACCACAACCGATGGCGTTCACCAGGTTCTGGATTTCTTCGGTGTCGAGCACGCGGTGGAGGCTTGCCTTTTCCACGTTCAAAATCTTACCGCGCAATGGGAGAATGGCCTGGAATTCACGGTTACGGCCCATCTTTGCAGAACCACCTGCAGAGTCACCTTCCACGATGAACAGTTCGCATTCCTTGGGGTCGCGGCTGGAGCAGTCGGCGAGCTTGCCCGGAAGTCCACCGCTTTCGAGAACGTTCTTGCGGCGGGCGAGCGTGCGTGCCTTGTGGGCGGCTTCGCGGGCCACGGCGGCGTTGTAGACCTTGTCCAAGATAATCTTGACCGCGGCCGGGTTTTCCTGGAAGTATTCTTCGAGCTTTGCGCCGAAAGCAGATGCCACATAGCCTGCGATTTCGGAGTTGCCTAGTTTGCGCTTGGTCTGGCCTTCGAACTGCGGCTGCGAGACCTTGATGGCGATCACGGCAGTCAGGCCTTCGCGGATATCGTCTGCGGTAATCTGAATGTCTTTTTTGCCCTTGGGCATTTCTTGCGCGAACTTGCTGATGACGCGGGTGAGGGCAGTCTTGAAGCCCGTCACGTGAGTACCGCCATCGTAGGTGTTCACGTTGTTCACAAAGCTAAAGAAGTTTTCCTGGTAGCCGTCGTTGTACCACATGGCGACTTCCAACGGGTATTGACCATCGGGGAGCACCAGGTGAATCGGGTCCTGGAAAAGCTTGGTGCGGTGTTCGTCCACGTAGCGCACGAATTCGGAAACACCACCCGGATAGCAGAACGTGTCGGTCTGCTTGTTTTCGGGGTCGCGTTCGTCGGTAAGCGTTAGGCGAAGACCGCTCATCAAGAAGGCGAGTTCGCGGAAACGCGTGGCGAGCGTGTCGTATACGTAAACGGTTTCACTGAAAATCGTATCGTCCGGATAGAATTCAACGGATGTACCAGTCGTACCGTCGCTTTCGCCGAGGTCAACCTGCGGACCACACGGGACGCCGCGGGCAAATTCTTGCTGAACTATGCGGCCATTACGGCGCACGGTAACAATCAACTTGTTGGAAAGTGCGTTCACGCAGCTCACGCCCACGCCGTGCAAACCGGCAGAAACCTTGTAAGAGCTGTTGTTGAACTTACCACCGGCGTGGAGCTTGGTCATCACGACCTGGATGGTGCCAACTTTTTCCTTGGGGTGAATGTCGGTCGGAATACCGCGGCCGTTGTCGGTTACGCGGATGCCGTTACCCGGCAAAATGGCAATTTCAATGTGGGAGCAGAATCCGGCCAGGGCTTCGTCCACGGAGTTGTCGACCACTTCCCAAACCAGGTGGTGGAGACCACGGATGTCTGTCGAGCCAATGTACATGGCCGGGCGGACGCGCACAGCTTCGAGGCCTTCCAAAACGGTAATGCTAGAGCCGCTGTAGTCTTCTTCGGCCTTTTTCATTTCTTCAGATTCTTCTGCCATTTTTTACCTTGTTTTCTTCTTCTAAATTCTTGATGCCCGTGGGCCTTTTTAACATGCTTTTAAACGAAAAGAATGTTCTTTACAGAGGGCTTTCCGAGCAATAAATTACACTTGTCAATAATAGCTTTTTTTTGCAAAAAAAGTTCCTGTTTCCATGCGGAACTGTCGCACTTTAACGTCAAAATATTGCGCTCAAATTTGACGATTTGAACGTGCGGTTTTATGAGCGGACCTACGATGGTTTCAAGGCCTTCGGAAAGCTTTCCGAGAGCCATTTCATCGGTAATATGGGCCTTGTCCAAGACCATCTGCAAAAGCACGCTAATGTCTTCGGGATCTTTCCCGCAGACAGGTTTCTTGCGCTTAATGCGATAGGGTTTTTCCATTAGAGCAACAGCAGTTTCGAAAGGACAAAGCCGCCAATCAAAATACTCGTCATGCCGGCCACAACGGTAGCCTTTGTGCTCTTACCAACGCCTTCGGCACCGCTATGGGTGGTAAAGCCAAAGAAGCAGGCGTAGCTTGCGATAAAGTAGCCATAAAGGGTCGCCTTGATAAGGCCTACCACCAAGTCCCAGTTCTGGTAGAACATGCGCACACCGTAGAAGAATACGGCAAAGGACACGTCCTTGTAAATGTGGGCCACTTCGTAACCGCCTACGATACCGATAAAGATACTGATCACCGTAAGGGTCGGGAGCATAATGATGGTTGCAATCAAGCGCGGAGCAAGCAAGAACTTGTATGGGCTAAGGCCAAGAACCTTGTAGGCGTCAAGCTGTTCTGTCACAGCCATGGTTCCAAGCTCGGAACACATGGAAGCGCCAATTCGGCCTGCAAGCACCATGGCGGTCAAGATCGGGCAAAGTTCCACCATCACCGATTTACCGACAGCCATTCCCACAAACATCAGGGGAATAATGTCTGCAAATTGGTAGGCAAGCTGCCATGCCATAATGGCGCCTGTGGCAAGCGATGCCGCCACCACCACGGGAATACTGGTAAGCCCCACGTGCTGCATTTGTTCCACGGTCGTGTGGAGGTTACTAAATGCGCCAGGAATGTTCTTGAAAAGCTGCCAGACAAAGTGCAAGTAACTTAATACCGTATGCAGGAACTTCCGGATAAACTTACCCAGACTTTCTGCAATTCTGTTCATGACGGTAATCAAGGAACCCTACTTCTTCTTGGATGCTTTCTTGGACGGAGCGCTGATAGCCTTCTTGTAAAGGTTCATGTCGCTCAGGTACTTGATAGCCTCGTTCAACTGCTTGTCCTGTTTCAAGGAGAATGCGGTACTGACGGAGTCGTTGATGAACGCGGTCAGGAGTTCGCGCTTGATGCCGTCCTTGATGTACTGCTTGTTCTCGTCAAACTGGGCGTTGCGGTTGTTTTCAAGAGCCTTGCGCATGTCGGCAATGCGCTTGGCAAGAGCGGTGTCACTCACGACCTTGGCGCTATCGCCCATGTAGTTTTGTTCGCGGATAATGCTCTTTTCGAGCTGGTCCACGCCTACCAGTGCGTTGCTCTTGATCTTGGTGAAGTTCGTGTCCTTCATGCAGAAGTCGCGGAACTGCGTAAACAGGCTGTCGGGGACTTCCCAGTTGGCGTCAATCTTCACGTTGTTCTTTTCAAGATCCGGACGTATCTTGACGGCAAACTTGAAGTACATGGCCATGCGTTCCTGCACCTGGACCACCCACGGCATGGGGGAGAGTTCCACTTCTACGTCAGGAGAAATACCGCCGCTACCGAACATCATGCGGCCGTTATGGGTATAGAAGGTGTCGACTTTGGCGGTGTCTTTCTTGGTAGAATCGGCCTTGCCGTCGCCTTCGTCGGCGTATTCTTCTTCAAGGAGCTTCAGGCCCTTGATGCCGTTTTCGGGTTTGTTGATGCAGCGTCCGAAGGGCAGGTAGTAGAAGGCGGTCGTAAGCTTGAGGGCGTTACCCTGGTTGTCGAGCGGGAAGATGGTTTGCACGGAACCCTTACCGAACGAAGTCTTACCGATAATCAAAGCGCGGTCCCAGTCTTGGAGGGCACCCGAAACAATTTCAGCGGCGCTGGCAGAACCCTGGTTCAAAAGAACGACCATCGGCACTTCAGGCTTCACAATACCATTTTTGCGGGCGTGGCTTTCGGTCTTTTGAGTGCGGCCACGGGTGCTCACGATCAAGTTGCCCTGCTTTAAGAACAATTCGCTGATTTCGATAGCCTGGTTCAAGAGGCCACCCGGGTTGTAGCGCATGTCGAGAATAATCTTCTTCATGCCCCTCTTCTGCAGAATCTTGAGGGCGTTTTCGACATCGCTCGTGGTCTTGTCGCTAAAGGTGGCGAGCTTGATATAGCCGATATCCTTGGTGACCATGCCGTAGTAAGGCACGGCGTGCACAATGATTTCGGCGCGGGTAATGGTAAAGTCCATCAAGTCGGGCACGCCTTCGCGTTCAATGGAAACGGTCACGTCGGTGCCGATTTTGCCGCGAAGCTTGTTCACGGCTTCGTCGAGGCTGAGTCCCTTGGTGTCCTTGCCGTCGATTTTACGGATGCGGTCGCCGGCGCGAATGCCCAAGCGGAATGCCGGGGTGCCGGAAAGCGGCGAAATGACGGTCAAAATATTGTCGCGGAGGCTAATGGTAATGCCCACGCCGCCGAACTTACCTTCCATCGAAACCTTGAGGCTTTCGTAGTCCTTGGGCGAAAATACCGTGGTATGCGGGTCCAAGATGTTGCGGATGCCGTTCAATGCCGCGTCGGTGAGTTCGGTCGGGTTCACGTCTTCGACATACTTACGGTTGACTTCGGAAAGCACCTTGTTCAGGCGCGAAACTTCGTTATAGAAATCGCCGGGAGGATCTTTCTTGTCGCTTGCTGCAAGCGGGCTTGTGGTGAGGCACAGAGCCGAAAGACCGGCTACAAAAAGGGTTCGAAAGTTCAGCATATTGAAATTCATGCTTTAAAAATACAATTTCATTTGTTTGTCGGGGTACAGAAAACGGAAAAAACCGGCCATTCGGCCGGTTTTTAATATAAGGAGAGAGAGAAAAAAGGTCAAAATTAGGCGGCGTCGTTCAAAACGCGGGCAAGCTGTTCGTTCCTGAGCTTTTCGAGCGCGGAATCCTTGAGCTGGCGGGTGCGTTCCTTGGAAAGGCCGACCATCGGGGCGATTTCCTTCAAGTTCAGGTCGGAATCCATCTTGAAACCGAAATAGAGCTTGATGATTTCCTTTTCTTGGGCGGAAAGGCTGTTGTTCATCGCCTTGTTAAAGAGCTTGGAGCGGTTGTTTTGTTCGGCAAGTTCATCGGTGCGGAATTCTTGTGCCGCAATGGTGTCGCCGAGAGTCATATCGCCGTCTTCGCCAACGGGGGCGTCGAGAGATGTAGACTTGTTACCCATCATCAAGATTTTCTCGATGTCGTCGGCTTTGTACTTGCTGACGCCTTCGAGGCTCTTCGGGTCAAGCATGAGACCGCCGCCAACGACCTGGTGCATGGCGCCACCCTTCTTGGCGAAGCGGCGGAGCACGAGTTCCTTTTCGGCGCTGATGCGGACCAGTCGACCGCGTTCCGCGATGGCGCGGGTGATGTTCTGGCGAACCCACCAAACGGCATAGCTAATGAACTTGATTTTCTGGGAGTGGTCAAAGCGGCGAGCGGCTTCAATAAGGCCCATGTTGCCTTCGTTAATGAGCTCGTTCACATCGATGCCCTGACCCTTGTAAAGGTTTGCGATGTTCACGACGAAGCGGAGGTTGCTTTTGACGAGCAGGTCCATGGCTTCGCGGCTGCCTTCGCGGACTTTGGCGAGAACAACCTTTTCCTGTTCCTTGGTAAGCAGAGGATACTTAGAAATGTCGTTCAGATACTGGAAATAAACATCCCTGTCGTCACGAACGTGTGTATTCTTTGTCATATCAACCTCGTTGCTTGTTGTTTCGTTTACATTCGTAAATCTACCTCCATTTCCATTTTGAAGTGTCACAGATTACGCCTTTGTTCGCAAAAGTTATTTGTGAATTTCGTCAAAGAAAAGTGGACTTTTGTCACGTTTTTGTCATAACGCCCTTTTTTTTGCCCAAATAAGGGCTATTTTTGTGTCTGCAAGAGGAAAAAATGACGACAAAGTACGCAAAATCCGCTTTTAGGGCTTTTTTACGCCGCAATTATGAACGTTTTGCGGAACTTCAAGAGGCTCAATTCGAGAAAAATGAGCGAGAATTGATCGAAATCATGGGTGATGAGAAGGATACCCAGTATCCGATTCCGACTTTTGTGCTGATGATTTTGATTTGGCTGTTTATTTTGTTGTTCCCGCTGATATTGTTGCTTGATCCGACATATCCGTTGACGCAAGTATCGTTTATTAATCTTGCTACTTATTATTTGCCGCTTTTGGCTACCTTCTTGACCTTCTTGGTGAATCAACGTTACCTTGTTCCAAAGTGCTTCTTTAGAAAACGTTATGCTTTGTTCTTTGCCGGCAACGCCGTGATTCTTTTTCTTTCGTTGCTAGGCCGCGAAGTGTTCTACTTCTTGATTCAGCGCAAGGCGGGCGAGGGAATTGTAGATTTCTTCAGCAACTATTGTTTTAGTGCGGGGGCCGTGCGCGGGCATTTTTCCGTCTGGACTGTACTTGTGTTTCTGATTGCGCTTGCGCTCATCTGCTTTGTTTGCATTTTGATTTCAATGTTTTCGAGGTTGATTATCAGAGCGTTTATCTTGCGTGAAAAGAAACGTTCAACTCTGGAATATGAACTTAAGTTTTTGAAGAACCAACTTTCTCCGCATTTCTTGTTCAATACGTTGAACAATATTACTAGCCTGATTCGCATTGATCCGGATCTTGCCGAGACAAGCATGACAAAACTCTCGCAGTTGATTCGCGTAATGCTTTACCAGACTGGCGACAAGTACATTTCGCTTAAAGAAGATGTGGGCATTCTTGAAAAGTATGCGGAACTTGAAAAGTTGAGGCATGACGATTCCTTTGATTTCAAGTTTGAATATGAACTTGAAAATCCGGATTGTCAAGTGGAGCCCTTGTTGATGATGCCCTTGATGGAAAACGCCATGAAACATTGCGTGAATCCGGACGGTAAGAGCTTTGCGCATATTAAGATTGTGCAGAAAGGCGATGAACTCAGCTTTGTGAGCGAGAATAGCAACTTCCCGCGCAAGGCAAAGCCGAATGCGAGCGGCCTTGGACTTTCGACTTTCAAGAAACGATTGGAATTGATGTATAGCGGGCGCTACCAATATAATGTGGGTGTGGAAGGCGGTGTCTATAAAACGGAATTGAAGGTTGTGTTGAAAAAGGATTCCGTGTAAACGCTGTGTACACTTTTTTGATTTTGTTTCAGAGAATCTCTTTACAAGAAAAAAATCATTATCTATAATTCTGCTCGGAGCAATTGAATAGTTTTTTAGATACATCTGTGAGCCACAGGTGTATTTTTTTATCCTGTTTAATGCTTTGTTTTTATATGGCTTTTTTACATCCTGCCTAGCGAGTGCTAGGGAGTTCAATAAACATCTTTAAAATGGAGGTCCTATGAAAAATAGGATGTCAAGGTGTGCTGCCTTGATTGGGACCGTGTTGTCTCTTTCAGGTTTTGCGCAGGTCTGTAATGATGTTTCGCTGTATAAAAACGGCGAAGCAGGTAAAATGGAAACGGCAAGCATGACGTTCCCGGAAGCGCCGGAATGGAACGCGAACTGGGGCGAAATGAATTCTGGTGGAATGGAGGCGCTTACCCCGCCTTACATTCGCTTGTCCGGCATGAAGGACAAGGCGGGGGATTGGACGGGCCTTTTGTCGTTTAACAAGTTGCCCATAACCGTCCAATCCGGGAACGTGGCGCTCACAGTGCGTGCGACGCAGAAAAGCAAGTTCGGAATCTGGCTTGTGGGCGACTTCGGCAATAGCGGTGTGAAGTTCTTTGATCTCGATGCGAACAAGACTTATTCGCTGAAGATTGCTGTCGCTGAACTTCTCGGCAATTCTGCGAAGACGGTTACGCATGTTGGCGTTGGGCTTTTTGATGTCCCTGCACACCAATATACGACTCTCTTTATGGACGATGTATCGGTGAGTTGTGCGCTTTCTAGTGGCTCTATAGCTGAAGTGTGGACGTATCCGTACAGCGATTTGAATCCGAAGAATCCCCAACGCGAAGGAAAATTCTTCTCGACACAAACACCGATGACGTCTGCCGCCTATTCTGAAGAAAAACGTCGTAAAATTGCGGATTCTACTCGCGCTAATTTCGTTTTGAACGAATCGGAACATTATCAGATTGAAAGTTTTCCGAATCGAACAGATTTGACCCCGCAAAGTTCTCGCGATGCCTGGTTCCATAACATGTATCTTATCGATCGAAATCGTTTGCGAGACAGTGTAATCGCGAATCCGAAGGGGCTGTTTTACGAGGCTAATGAATATGCGGCTGAAACGGATAACCGTGAAATGCCTTTGTTAATTGGCAATGTGGATTACGCTTATCGCTTTTGTAGCGATAGCGCCTGTAAGTTCGTGCAAATGCAGAATGCAAGGATTTTGCAGGCAGGATTTCCTTCGGCGCGCGTAAAGGGTTCTCGACTTAAGATATTCTATGACCCCTATTTTATTTGCACGAATAGAAATTCGCTCCCGAAGGTGGAATTTTATGCGAAAAACAAGTGGCAGGTGCTAGAACCAATGTCCGAAATGCTGCTGGAGTTTGAATCGGCGGGCGTGCAATCCATAAAAGTCCGGCTCTCTGAAGGCGGTGTTACCATTAACCAGACGTTATTCGTGGAGGTAAAGTAATGAGATTCGTATCATTTATTTTGGCTTTGTTGCTTTGCGCATCTTTTTCTGCGGCTAGAGAATATGTCAATTTACTGTTTAGTGGAGATTCTTCTGGTTTAGATAGATTTTGCGGTGTTAAAGACAGACATTCTAATTCCATGAATACTGGCGGAAATGCTTTTGGAAAACCATGTGCTTCTGGGCTAGAAAAGGCAAGAGTCAGGATTCTAAACCCACAAAAGGATGATTCCCAGAAATGGAAATTTAGTTTAGTGCGTCCGTTCTTGATTATAGATGGCATTTACCTGAGTACAGATGGATCTCGGACTTTGAGTGAATTGCAAGATGAGGTTGAACGCTTTGGAATTGTTGATCCTCTTATAGAATTAGGTTATACGCCTGTTCTCGTGCAATTTTCGCAATCGGTGAGGAGATCACTGCAAGAAAACTCAAAATATTTTGCGTTAATACTCCAATATATGAATTCAAATGTCTGGTTTGGATTTGATAACAAGCAGCGAGATGGCTTTGTGGTTCTTGGGGTTAGCCAAGGCGGTATCTTGGGTCGATATGGGGCTTACTTGTACGATGTCGCACGAAATAAGATGACGGATGCCCCGATCCGACTGTATGCGTCTTTAGATTCGCCGCACCAGGGCGCCATTTTGCCTCTTTCACTTTTTTATACGATTGATTTTTGGGCTATAGATGGTGGGTCGGGTTCCGCGGAGGCTTTCAGGGATTTGATTAATGGTCCTGGTGCTAGCGGTTTATTGCTGTATGAGAGAATGTGCAAGAATAAAGATTGTTCTGATTATTCATACGAGGTCAACGCATCGCCGAATAGGTTCCTTTTTGGGGAGTATCGTAAGGCGGCAGAATATAAGGGTTTCCCATCTGTGCTTATTTCGCAAGGTCAGCTGAAAGGGACTATTCCGGCTCATGCTGATACGTTCTTCGTTTTGAACAGACATGCACAAAAGTATGGTTCACCATTCGGTCGAGCCGAAAGTAGACTCTATTCTTATGTCGATGGCAAGACCCCGATTACAATGAATAGGAAATATGAATATCTGAAGGGGGTTAAAGAAAAATCGCGTACGGCAGGGGCTTTCTATGATTTTATTCAAGGAAGCACTTATCCGTTTTCTGAGACAATGTACCAAAGCTTGAGAGATGGCATGATTAAAGCCATGCCGGATGATATGTACTATGGGTTTGTTTCTTTTTCAACGGGCTGGGATGAAGACTCTTTGATTCAAAAGAATAGCACCTTTATTCCAACAACAAGTGCGATGGATATGAAGTGTAGCGGGATAAATTCTATAACGGAACCATGCGCTTTTTATCAAAATCATTCCGGCTTCCCTTTCACGAATCCGGGGACAAAGAGTTCTGCCAATGCAGTTTATGCGGTAGATGCGACGCACCCGCGTTATAAGGAATCGATTAGCGGAAGGCACATTGAATTGCCCTCAAGTAAGAATTTGAAGTCAGATTCTGCCATTATTAGCGGGCTGCAAGTCGATATGTGGCGAGTCCTTTGTGAATTGGCGAATTATGACTACGATAGTGCTGGTCAGGAATTTCGAAACGAAAACTTGGCCTGGTATTTTAAGCCGGGAACCGATTGTATGGATCAGACAAAAATGCCGAAATTCTTAAAAAAGGGTGGCTACGTACAGAAAAAGTATTTCGCTTTTGGTCGCTATGATTATAATGCAGATGCAACGGAAAGCGACAAGAGCGTGATATTTGATGTCCCTGCTGGATGGCATAAGGTTGCTGCATTTGATAATGGCGAAGATCTTCCGGAAGGGACTGTAGTCGAATTTGATATTACGGTCAACAGTGCGAAGGGCTCTTGGATGAAGGCGGAACTTTTTTTGCAGAAAACCCGGTCGGGTATTGGTCAGTTGCAATTGCAAGAAGTTGCGGTTCCGGTAGATGGCAAAAAACATCATGTTTATTGGAAACTTCCTGCGAATGAAGGTGTGCTCAAAAACTATCACTGGATTCGCTTAGTCTTGAATTCTGATGGCGGGAATGTGACTGTTTCGAGTCCGGTACTTACGAAGACTGTTGAAAACACTGACAAACAGTATAAAACACTTGGATCCGAGATATATCCGAATAAGGTTTACAATTTTTACCCATGGACATCATCGGCTTCGGTCAACACGTATTTTAAAACGCCCGATTACGGTGCTGAGCTGAAGTTTAAAACGATTGGCAGCGGAGTTTATCTGGATTTGGGTGACGAATGGAGCCTTGATGGTTATGACAAGCTTTTGTTCTACTATTGGCCGGGAAGTTGTCAGAGAACAGGGGTGTACTTTGATTCGTTTGCCTCGGGGATGCAGTACTTAGACAGAACTTCGACAATAGAGAATGGTTTTGTTGTGAAGGAAATCGCTCTTTCAGATATTCTGGATACAAGACTTTCGCATAATCATCGCAAAATTGCTTCTAGGTTGATCTTTAGGAGTGGCAAGATTGATGAGGTTTGTCTTGTGTACAGAATTTTGGCAAAATAGGGCCATTTTTTAAACGTTAATCTTATTTTTCTTTGCGGCATGGTGGTTGTCGTGCCGCATTTTTTAGGAGTTATGACATGAAAAAACAATTAATTCTGTTGGCTGCCATGACGGTTGCACTTACGGGGTGCTATAAGCCGATGACTCGTTCTATGGGGGCTACCTTGATGCCTCTTCCTTTGATGCACCGGAGTTCTCCGGATAGCTCTGCGCAGGAATTATCTGTGACTGCTTCGGGCTTTTACGGACATACGGATGATGCCTACAATGTGGAAAACTTGAACGCTTTCGGCGGTAATATCGGGCTTACTTATCGCATGGGCGGAAAGCTTTCTCCGTTCTTTTTGAATGTGGCTGCTGGTGTGTTTGGAGGCTCACTTCATTTTGGTTGCGATGCTTCTTATCGTTGTCTCAGGGATAGTGAATCAGATGAAGATTACGTTGCCTGGCTTGAGTCAAAAGAAGGCCGAGAAAGCTATAGCTTCTGGAATATGCAAGAACGGATTCTTACGGGTGCTGATTTTAGATTGGGCTATCTCATTATCGGTGCTGCAGTTGGTTTTCAGCTTTATGAGGGATCCTCTGATTACGATAGTAGACGCGCAATGTTGGATAATGAGGGCCTTATGGAATGCCGTGGCGGAGATTTTGGCGCTGATCTGATTTCTTCCTTCTGGCTTGGAACCTATTTAGGACGGCAAGGTCAATATGGAAACCTCGTTGTTGAATATACTCGAAATTACAAAGACGTTTATGCGGATGTTTTGGCTTCTATCAAGTGGACTTATACACACCCGAGCGGATTCTTCGGTGGGGTAGCGCGTAATGACTTGATAAAATATTCTGTATTCGCTGGCAAGCAGTTCGTATTCTAGTAATAAACTCCCGAAAAAAGAAAAACAGAAGTTCCCGGCAATTTGCTGGGAACTTTTGCCAAAAAGAAAAAGCCGTGGATTGAACCACGGCTCTTTCTAATTTGTTTGTAGAGCGGCGATTGCCGCAACAAATTACTTGAGGGTCTGAACCTGCACGTCCCAGCTCTGGTTGCCAAGAGCGATACGGTAGGTGCTTGCAGCGCCGGCCTTCATGTTCTTGGTGTCCACTGCCGGAGCCGCGTTCGGGTCCTTCTTCGGCACGCCAATGTGGCGGTTGCCCTTGAGGAATTCGATACCCTTGTTGCCAGCCTTCGTCTGGAGGCAGCCCGTGATGAAGATGGTTTCGTCGGTGACCGGGAGACCATTTTCTTCGAGGAGGGCCTTGGCCTTCGGAATGCCCGGTTCGAGAATTTCTTCTGCGCACTGGACGCCCGGATAGGCTTCCTTGAACGGCTTCATGTTGAACTGGTCGGCAGCGATCTTCACGAGTTCCGGATCCGGTTCGCAAGGAGTCTTGCCCTGGTAACCGAGGAGCATCTTGCCGTAGCCTTCGGTCATCTTGAACCAAGTACCGCGACCGGCAGCCTGGTTCAGGGTGTTCATGTAAGCCTGCTGGAAGTAGAACTGAGAAACCGGCGTCACGGAAGAAGCAAAGCCACCGCGGCGGACGCATTCACTCATGTTCTCGATAACCTTCGGGAACAGGTGGAAGGTCTTGGTTTCACGCATCATGAGGGTGTTGGCGGTAAGAGCGCCACCCGGCATGGGGCTGAAGATCACGTCGGTGGTAATCTGACGGGCTTCAGGCGGGAAGTTGTAGTCCTTGAGGCATTCAACGGCGACGTTGTTAGCTTCCATGAGTTCCGGAATGTGATCGTCGACGATGCTGTCTTCACCGAGGGCGAGCTTGTAGTCCGTACCCTTGAGGGCGTGGAACATGGAGAACAGGTCGGGCTGAGCCGTACCGCCGGAAAGCGGCTTGCGGCCGAGGTCAACGCCATCAGCGCCACCTTCGATAGCAGCCTTGTACTGGGCCACACCGGTACCGCAGGTGTCATGGCTGTGGATACGGAGTTCGACCTTGTCGCCGAGGAGCTTACGGGCGCGCTTGAAGGTTTCATAAACCTTAGTCGGGTTCGTGGTACCGGAAGCGTCCTTGAAGCAAACGGAAGCGAACGGAACGCCTGCGTCCAAAATGTTGCGGAGGATGCGTTCGTAGAATTCCGGGTTGTGGGCGGCGTTGAGGTCGCATCCCGGAGGAAGTTCCATCATGGTCACGACGACTTCGTGTTCCAGACCGGCGTCGGTGATGCACTTACCGGAGTAAATGAGGTTGTTGACGTCGTTCAGGGCGTCGAAGTTACGAATACGGGTCATGCCGTGCTTCTTGAACATGTCGGCATGGAGCTTGATCATGTCGCGCGGCTGCGGAGCGAGGGCCACCACGTTAATACCGCGGGCGAGGGTCTGCAGGCGGATGTTCGGGCCTACAACGCGGCGGAATTCGTCCATCATGTCGAATGCGTCTTCGCCGCAGTTCTGGTAAAGGGCCTGGAAACGGGCGCCACCACCAGCTTCAAAGTGGGTGATGCCGGCCTTGACGGCTGCTTCGACAGCGGGCATGAAGTCCTTAGCGAAGACACGAGCACCGAAAATAGACTGGAAACCATCGCGGAACGAGGTATCCTGGAACTTGATCTTTTTCATAGTGTTTTCCTGTGGGATAAATCCCTTGTTTTTACTGTACAATAAAATACGGGGGGAAAGATAGAAAAAGTGGGCTACAGATAATAGCTCGGAAATCGTAATGGGAGGCTGATTTTAACGGTTTGGACCTATAGTTTTATCAGTTTTGCTATAAGGTCTATTCCTCCGTACCAGTTATAGCCGCCGATATCGAGATTGTTGTCGCCGAAGTTCGCTACGCCGACTCGGGCGCTGATTCCGAATAGTTTGGGGATGACGCCGTTCCCGCCGAAGAACTTGGCCCCTTCAAAGCCCATGGTGTAACCGTAGGAATAACCGTTGGCCATGTCCTTAAGACCTTTATCTTTGAATCGTTTGCCTTCTTCGGTGTCGAATTCGATGGCGTGCAGTCTTAAACCTCCGAAAACGGAAAGTTCATAATCGTAGGTGTAAATCAGCTTGGTGCGGAGCAGGGCTTCGACGGCGGTGTAGGAGATTTCTTTTTTGGGGAAGGTGACGCCTGACTGAACCACGTCTTCTTTGTACGGATTTACGCCGACAATGCTCCCGATGCGGAAATCGGTGCAATACCTTCCGATAAAGCAGTACCCGAAGCCGAGATCGAATGCCGGACCGGGGTTAAGCTTGTCGTCGGCACCGTGAGAGAAATAGTTTCCCCCGAATCCGAAGAATAAAGTCCAGTGACCAGTTTGCAGAATGTCGCGTTGCCGTTTGACATTGAAGAACTCTTGCAGGAATTCCCGTTGACTGTCGTTTTCGATTTTATCAAGTTGAATTTGTACGTAACGTTTTCCATCGATGCCGATAAAGCTATAGTATACGATGGTGCGTACGAATGCGGCGTCTCCGGCGGGGAGTTTTTTCAGGTCGTCTTCCCAGGCGTCGCTTGCGAGGTAGGTGTAGATGTCTTCGTAAAAATCTTCGTTGCTATACCCAAAATAAGTCAGTCGCCCGAATGGTGTGCGGTGTACATTTATGGATTTGGTGAAACTTTCGCGGACATATCCTGGGTTTGCAATGTAACTGAATTCTTTTTTGAGCAGATGTTGGCCGATATCTTGGTCGAAATACGGGATTACTGCGGTCTTTTTTTCAGACTTGTTTTCGTTTGTTGTTCCGCCCCAACCCCATTCGTGGCCGGATTCAAACTGGACTGGATCAGCGGCTTGCGAATAAAAGAATGCGCAAATGAGTAAAAGAAAAACTTTCTTGAGCATGTTAGTGAGCTTCGCCATATTTCTTTTTACTCCTGTCGTAGAATTGCAATAACGGGGTGAACGTTACGGAGAATATGCCGCCGTCACTATCTTTTACGATGTCTGTGTAGTAGTTGCTCACGCTTGCAAAAAGTCTTAACCCGAGACGGAGTTGCCCGTCGTCTTTATACTTGCTGAAATAAAAGTCGAATGCTGTGCCGCAATGGAGCCCGACTCCGACGTGGGATTTCAAGGGCTTTTCGTCATCTTTTACTTGAAGGTCGCTAAAGAGGATTGTGGGACCTAGATAGATTCTGTTTTCTACATAGGATGTTACAAGGGTGCGATAGCCGGCGTACAAGTCAATAAGAACTAGGCTTTGGAATTTGTTGTCGTCGAAGGTCTTGGAATGTAGGATCCTTGTATTGTAACCGCCACCGATTTTTTTGTAGAAGAATTCCAAGGTGATGTCAAATGTGGGGTGGTTGTCGAAATCATAGCTGAAAGCATCGCCGAATCCCAAGGATAGGCCTCCGCCCATGCCTATTTGAATGTTCCAGCCGACTCCGTAATCCACGTAGAAATTCGTGGTGATAAAATTCCATTGTTCGATTTTCTTGACGCTATCTGCGTTCGCTTTAATAAGGGCGTTCAAATCGTTTTGGTCGCTTGTGGTGAGTGATGCGGCGAGTATTCGCCAGAAGGCGCGGTCGCTGGAACTGCGGTCTAGTAGGGCGTTTTCAAGTTCGCCCGAACGATACATGGCCCTGAGGGAATCTTGCAACATCGCGTGAATGGCTGCTTCTTCGTCATCTACGTACGGAGAGGGGTAATAGGGGCAATCCGCATAGTCTTCGAAGGTGCGCAAGTAGGCGCTAAGCAGGCGCTTGGTGTTGCAGCTAAGATTAGACGGAGAACTGTAAAAGAAGAGTTTGTCTGCGTGAACTAGGAAGGTATCCAACTTGGCCGTATTCTCCCGGATTGCGTCTTTGTCGCCTTTTACAAGTGCTTCCATGATTTGAGTCTTGTAAATAGGACTCATGTTCTTGTGTGTTTCAAGGATGTAATGGTTTGGCAGGTACGAGCCTTGCTGCTTTGCGATGGATTCTAGAAATTTGAATTCGCTATTTTCGATAATTCGTGAGTGTCCGTCTTCGAAATAGA
Organism: uncultured Fibrobacter sp.; assembly: GCF_900316465.1. Classification (NCBI taxonomy): domain Bacteria; kingdom Pseudomonadati; phylum Fibrobacterota; class Fibrobacteria; order Fibrobacterales; family Fibrobacteraceae; genus Fibrobacter; species uncultured Fibrobacter sp. The sequence continues at coordinate 32,258 of NZ_ONDD01000023.1, forward strand.
TGCGCTTTAATTTTGAAACTTCGCCTTCGAGTGAGATTTCTGCCAAGAGCTTTAGCGGATTAGTCTCGATAATGGGGCCTTGGTGGATATGGTAAAATCGCGTGAGGGTGTCGTAGCCTTTTTCGGGGTCGTTCCAACTACGTGTTTTGCGGTCGTATACTTTATCTATCTGGTATTTTACTTTAAGGAGGCCGTATAATGTGGTGTTGTTGGCTTTGATGTACGCGTCTTTAAGGTCTGATGGGATAGAATCTAGTTTACGCAATGATAAATCGTGCTGTTTGTCGTGCCACAAAAAGAATTCGCTTTTTTGCTCTCGGGAGATTTTTTCTGTTGACCAGAAATCTATTTTGTTGTGGTAGGCCACGTTGGCTAAATATTCTGCGTAGGCATTCCCCCAAAAGATGAGTCCGGTATCGCTTTCGATCTTCTGTTGCAAAGTGACGCGGAGGGAATCGGGAAGCCTTTCTGCATGGACGGAATCTTGCCAGTCTTCGCATTCTCGGGAGTTGAAGAAACAGTAGCCGGGCTCGGCGTATGACAAAACCGCCGTGCAGAACGCTATGATGAAGAAGATTCCTGAACTAACCCAATGCATGAACCCGAGAACTCCCTTTTGCCCAAACTGAATAAAGAATAGTAAAAAATGAGGACAATGCCTTTCAATTTGATTTACTTGGCAATCAGGTTTATGATCAGGGCGATTAGACCGCCGAGCAGCAAAACGGCTATGGCGACCATCGAGACGAAGGTCCACTTGGCGTATTTCAGGAGCTTAACCAGGCTTGCATTCTGGTTCCCGACAAACTGTTGAATCAGGTTGATGCCTGCGGCAAGTGTAAGACCCGCGTCGTCAATCCAGCCAATGATGGGAATGTCTGGAATGAAGTCTACCGGAGAGGCGTCGTAAGCCAAGGCGGCAAGCATCAGCAGCACCGCCAAAGCCTTTTTCATGTTCGAAGAATTATCTTCCACAGGAACTTCTTCCCGGTGAATTTCGTGAACTTCTACTTCTTCGATTTCGTCTTCATCTTTTGTCATGGCATTTAATATAATATTTTTGCTGGTTGGTGAAAAGCGGGTCCGTTTTTCTTCTGTTTGAGCTGTCAAGTATTCCTTGTCAGTTGGATTGTGTTGAAGTACGCTTTCTTTGAATCAGCGATTATATTGCAGACTTTAGGGAGTCTTTTATATTGACAATGTCAATACACTCTAATTTTAGATTGATCGTTGGCTTATACTTGGAGAAAGTAATATGCAAAATTTGCATATTACTTTCTTGTATACAGAAAACCACCCGCTAGGCGGGTGGTTCCGTAAAAGCCTTCTGGCGGTCATGAGAAAAAATCCTTTGACTAATATTGAAATGCGGTCTGCC
>NZ_ONDD01000024.1 GCF_900316465.1 uncultured Fibrobacter sp.
GAAGTGATAGCTCAAAATGAGCGGTTTGCGCTTAATATATCTTTTTTTTGGGGGTGTTGTCAAAAAAAAAGAGCACTTTTTTACTTGCAAAAAGCACTTTTTCCCATTTTAGCCTAAAAAACGTAAAAAAACGCAAGTTCGTTAAAATAATTTTTCAATTTCCTTTTTTTGAGCAAAAACGCCAAATTATGACGCTTATCACAATTGGCACAGAATGCAAGTTTTATTTGTTTACAAAGTCTTTGAAAAAAGCGAAATGAACTTATTTTTATTGTTATGCTTAATAAAAAATTATTCAGTTTTCTTGCACCGGCCGCAATTGCCGCCATGTGCACAACCCCTGCCCAGGCAGCCCCCCAATACCCCTTTCCGCAACAGGTAAAATATAAGTACGGCAATACGGCCACCTATGTTGACCCGAGTGTCATCCAGGCTCACTTTAACGACTGGAAAAGCGCCTGGTATGAAGACATGGGCAATGGAACCGCCCGCGTTATTAGCCCTAACGATAGTGCCGAAATGACCGTTTCCGAAGGCGTTGCCTACGGTATGATGATCATGGTCTACATGTCTAATGCCCAAAACGACCATCAAGCAGAATTCGACAAGCTTTGGGCCTACTGGAAAAAGTACGCCGTGAACGCCGGTAGTGCTTCGGGCATGAACTGGCACATTAATAATAAGAACGGAAACGTCGGCTCCGGTTCTGCAAGTGACGCAGACATCGACGCCGCCTTCGCCCTAATCATGGCATCCAAGCAATGGGGCTCCGCCACCTACTTGAACGACGCCAAGACGCTTATTAGCTGGATGAAATCCAAGGACATGGAAAGCGACGGTCGCGTAAAGGCCGGTAGCAACTGGAACCCGGCCCTGAACTCGAGCTACGTGATTCCGGCAGCATTCAAGCTTTTTGCCGAAGTGACCGGAGATTCCTTCTGGGAAACCGCAATCACTACAAACCTCAAGCACGTTTCGCAGTGCCAAAACGCAAGTTCCGGCCTTATGCCTGACTGGTGCGATTGGTCTAGCCACAAGGCCGCAAGCAACACGGGCGCCCAAGTTTCGGGCGGCGACGCCGGATTCTTCGACGACGCGGCACGCACCCCCTGGCGCATGGCCATGGCCTACAACTGGTACGGAATCAAGGAAGCCAAGGATATCAACGACAAGATTCTCCCCTGGCTTGACAAAACCACCTACGGAAACGCCAACTTTATTTGGCCCGGCTACAACCTCGAAGGTACCAGCAGCCCTTATTCCTTCTTTACGACATCGACCTTTGTGGGCGGCCTCGGCCTAGCCATGGGTTCCGCAGACGATCCCAAGGACTATCTTGAATCGGTATACACCGTCCTTGCCAACTCCGAAGGCGCAAAGCAGGCCAATTCCACCAAGGGCGAAAAGTATTACCCCGCAACGCTCAATATTTTGTACATGCTCTCCATGAGCGGCAACATGCCGAACCTCAACGACATGGCCTCTGCCGAAAAGTACACGCTCTCTAGCATTAGGGTCCCCCAAATGCCTGCAGGCACCCTGATGCCCGTCAATTCTGGCGCCTCTCTCTGGGGTTACGAAAACTGGGGCACCTTTGCCGACAAATACGGGACGACACTCATGATGCCCGATTCCGGAAGCTCGGGACTTTTCCAGCAAGCCGACGGCAAGTATTGCGTCGCTGCCGAAATGTTCATCGCTCCCGAACCGACCTACGAAGCAGGCAAGGACCTGATATACCCGTTTGCAGGAATCGCCCTGTCGTTTGACAAGGAAGACGGCTACTACGACCTGACCGACGTGGCCACCATCCGCATCAGCTACGCAAGCAAGGGCGTAATCCGATTCGCCATTTTGGACCAGCAAACCATTCTCAACGGTGACGAAGGTGGCGAAGCAGGGTACTTCTTGCACCCCACCGACGGACAAACCATTGAAATTGACGTTACCGACAACAATTTCGGCATGGATTACGAAGATTACCTGCTCGACAAGTTCGTGACCCCCTCCTGGGTAGGCGGAACCGCCGACCGTGACGCAATCATGAAGGCCGTTCGCGGATTCAAGTTCGAACCCAAGATGAGCAAGGGCGGTTTTGGATCCATTGCGATTGCCTCGTTCGAACTTCTGGACGCCCAGGGTCAACTCATCACGAAACTGACCAACGGAGACCTAAACAACATCAATTTGAAGCCGGCTGCCGTTAGCCGCCATGTTTACATGAACGGGACCGACATCGTTTACACGAATCTCGCCAAAAACACCCGTTTGGAAGTGTTTGACATGAACGGAACCCGAGTCGCAAGCAAAAAACTGGAACTTTCTGGCTCAGTTGCTATCGACCAGATTACCCCGGCCAAGGGCAACTATGTTGCAGTTGTAAAGGGTAAGGGCTATAAGCAAACATTCCGTATTCACAGGTAAACAATATTTTAGGGGACAAATACCCCTATTTTTATTAAATTAAGGTAACTTTGTTTATTGGATGGGTAACAGAAAAAGGGATTTTATAAGGGAAAAATTATGAAGGCAACAAAACTTATCCCCTGCCTCCTTGCAATGGCCGCTCTGCCGGCACTTGCCAGTGGCACAACCGCAGTTCCGAAACGCGTAGGTCCCGTAAGCTATTACGGCGCCCTCCACACCAGTGGCGGAAAAATCATTGGTGCAAAGAACAACCAGGAAGCCGTGCTTCGCGGCATGAGCCTTTTCTGGTCCGACGCAACGGGTATTCCGTACTACAACAAGAACGTGATTAGCTGGGCCGCCGAAAACCTGAACATGGATGTGTTCCGTTTTGCCATGGGTATTACCTATTACGATAGCGATGGTGGCACCTCCAACGCCCTCGACAAGAGCTACTCTTACGCAGGCGCCCCCGACCAGTACATTGGCGTGATCGACCGCATGGTCGAAGCCGCTGTCGAAAACGACATCTATATCATTCTTGACTGGCACAGCCACCGTGCCGATAGCGAACAGGCTATCGCCAAGGAATTCTTCAAGACCATGGCCGAAAAGTACAAGAATGTTCCGAACGTCATTTACGAAATCTTCAACGAACCTGTTCACCAGGGTTGGGGCACTGTCCAGAGCTACGCTAACTCCGTTATCCCGGGCATCCGCAACAACACCGAAAACCTGGTGCTCGTCGGAACCCCGAGCTGGTCTCAGATGACCCAGTACGGTGGCGTTCAAGGCACGAACGTGGGCTACGTGCTCCACTTCTATGCCGGCACCCACAGCGTAGGCTCCTATGGTGGCCGCGCTACCCAGGCAAAGTCCGCTGGTAACGCAGTGTTCATTACCGAATGGGGTACCGTGAACGCCGATGGTGCAGGTTCTGCAAGTTCCGGAAGCTCCAAGGAATGGATGAGCTTCATGGATCAGAACAACATCAGTAACTGTAACTGGAGTTTGCGCCAGGTTGAATCTTCTTACAACGAAAAGTCCGAAACTTCGGCAATGTTCTCTGGCGACAAGGAACTCATCAGCAAGGCCGCTCTGAGTGGAGCATCCTACACCGAATCGGGTAAATTGGTGAAAGATTATTTGACCAGTCACGCTCATAACTGGGCTGACTCCCTGGTCAAGGGCAAGAACACCGGTTCCTGCGCATTCAAGGCTGTAACCGCCAAGGAAACCGACGGACAGGTGACCGGCAAGGCTAGCTCTAGCTGCACCTACACCTCCAGCAACGAAAATGTCGCCACCGTTTCGGCAGGCACCATCACCATCAACGGTGCAGGTTTCGCCGTCCTTACGGGTAACGACGGTTCTGAATCCGTGGTCCAGGTCACCGAAATTCCTCGCCAGACCGTTCCGAACTTCTTTGACTTGAACTGCAACTACAGTGCAACTTGCACTTCCAACGGTTCTTCTGCTAACCGTACGCTCGCCTACTCTGGCGGAACGAACAAGGAATGGATCGTGACGACTGATGCAGTCACTCTCGAAGGCGCCAAGTTCACCCTCACCTCCCTTGACCCGAGCGTCGTGACCATCAAGGAAGCCACCTGTACTGCAACGGAATGCTCCAGCTTGCAGAAGGGCAAGAAAGTGCTGATGTACGAATTCAAGAAGTACGGCAGCGCTAAGGTTGTCGCAACTGCTCCGGCAGTCACTGGCTACCTCGCCGTGAACGACACTGCAACCATTACCTACAGCAAGGCTCCGGGTAAGGCTCGCGTCAAGTTCGTGAACACCAAGGTTGCCTTGGGCGGCACGGCTAAGGACATGCTTTACGACGCAACAATTTACAGTGCCCCGATTACCTACACTTACAACGGCAAGGAATCTTCTCCTTACGTGTCCAAGAGCGGCAACAACCTTGTTGCTGGTAGCGAAAACGCAATCGTCTTGGTCACCGCCGATATCCCCGAAACGGACAACTATCTGGCTTACAACGGCAGCGTCACCGTGATTGTCGGCGACAGTGCCTTGGCAGTCAACAAAGACGAATACTACGCAGAAAAGAACAAGAACATTGTCAACATCGTCAAGACGAATCCGAAGCTTCCGCTTCATGCAACGATTTCCAACTCTCAGTTGAGCATCGCTGCACGTGACGCCGACGACATCAATGTGAACGTGTTCTCTGTAACGGGCCAGAAGGTTCTCGAAAAGAAGCTCAGCAGCAACAATGCCTCCATGTCGCTCGCTCAGGTGCCTAACGGTTCTTACCTGGTCGTGATCACTCAGGGCATCAAGCAGCTGAACGTTCGCTGGAACAAGACCAAGTAATTACAGCCCGCAAGGGCTTTCCCTTAGAATTAGAAGAAGCTGGGCAACCGCCCGGCTTCTTCTGTTTTATAGCCCGTCCAAGCGCCAATCGCAAGTCCAAAGGGAGCAAACAAGCTTGTGCAGCAACAAGCCCTACACGGGCATTCCAGCAACATTCTGATAGGTTGCGACACCGTACTGCGGCACAATAGCAGCATATGGCAAAGGCACGGATACTGCAGCACAGCCCTGCAACACCATAGCAACATTCAAGCAGGTTGTGGCAGGATTATCGGCCCATGACAGGTTAAGGCAGATATCTGCGGCAGGCAAGCATTAAGACATGGAACCTGCGCAAGCCTGGTACAATAAGACGATTTGCAACTCGGCGCCTGTGGTTGGCCAGCGCGACACCATAGCACGGGCATATGGACGGCCTGCTGCACGAGCGCAGCAGTATATGCAAAAAAAATCCCCGCCTTCTATGAAGACGGGGACTAAATTCTAGCAGAGAATTGCTAGCCCTGAGCTATTGAGCTTGGCAATTACTTCTTCTTCGGCTTGTAGTTGACTTCAGGACGGAGCTGCAAGCCTATCGTCACCAGGAGGGAGACAATCGGTTCGTGGTGGTCTTGGGAGAGGTCGTAGACCGCAACGCCAGCCATGCCATCGCTCTTGACCTGCTGAGCCACAGCCTTCACAGACGGAATGCCCATGAACACGATGGTTTCTGCATCGCTCACGGCCACTTCGGACTTGGAAGAAGCATCAAAGGTCACCTTGTATTCCGGAGAATCAAACTTGCCCATGAGTTCGGCGTAGGACACGTAACCTTCATTACCGCTACCCGTACCCTGGTGAGAAGTGCCGAGGCCCTTAGCACCGCTCCAGGTCTTGCCATAGAGGAAGATTACCGGCACGAGCAAGTCGCCGTTCACGCCAGCGCCCTTCACAGCGTCCAAGGTTTCTTCGACAGATTTGGCACTCTGGTTCGGAACCACAGAGGAATTGTCTTCGGTCATCTGGTCTGCCATGAACACGTCCACATAAGCGAGGCGGTTCAGAGCGTCAGCCTTGTAGGCATCCATACCGGCAGCCGGATAAATCACGGCGGTCACCGTAGAGCCCGAAAGGCCATCGACCAAGGCGTTCAGCAACTTGGCATAATCTTCGGCATCTTCAGCCGTGAGGTTCTGCCAGTCCACTTCCACGCCGTCGCCGCCGTTTGCAGAAAGCCAGCTAGAGACATTCGAAACGAACGTCGGCAAAAGTTCTTCGGAAGAAGCGATTGCCTTCAAGTTTCCTTCGTTTTCGATACCGCCCACAGAAACAATCAACTTCACGTTGTTGTCCTTGGACATCTGTACAAGCGTCTTGAAGTTTTCTGCATCGTTTTCGTCAGCAAAGGCGACAGAGCCGTCTTCACCGGCAGCGAGGCCGACATAGTGAATGTCGGTCACAAAGTTATAGCGGATATCCTTCGGATAGAACTGGGAATACTGGCTCCAGTAGGGGTAGAAACCCACCACCTTGTCAGCAGCTGCCTGGGCTGTAACAGCAGCACCAAGTGCAAGAGTCAAAAGAATCGATTTCATATTCATAATTACACCTCGCCCTATTTAATTTCCCTAGCAACGCCGTTGTCGTCGCAATAGAGCTTTGTAACAGGATACGTTTCAGTAATCACCGGATTGGTCTTTTCAGCTTCAGAGCACGGACGGTATGCCCAACCATGAGCCTTACCATACATCACATACTGGTAGCTGATTGCAAAAGTATCAAGCGGAATAGCCTTCAACCTTTCAAGGTCATTGGCACCGTCACAGAAGTTCAAAGCATTCAGAACCTTCCAGTGATCTGCAGAAATACCACCCTTAATGTTGAGCTTCTCGGTCTTGACGGAGGTGACAATCGTCATGGTGTCGGCCTTGCTGACCTTCATGAGGAAGTTGGTCGGTTCGAGAACCACATCCACGGCATTTTCTTCAGCGCAGGTCGTAGAATCGCAGCTGGTGAAGCCATGCAATGCCTTAACCTTGCCGGCTTCATCGTATTCGATGGAACCGACAACCTTAGTGGTATCGCAAATCTTTGCCTTCTTCACGGCAACGCATTCACCGGCCTTCACCTTCACGGCAATGATAACCTGCTTCAACATGCTCTTGTCAACGCTATCCTTGACCGTCAGAGAAAGGGTATCGACCTTCGTCAGGACAGTGGTAGAATCCTTGACCTTGTCGGTCCAGTCATCAGCCCAATCATCTGCCGTATAGCCACCCAACTGCGGGTCAAGCAAGATTGCCTTAAGCGTTTCGAGCTTTACAGCATCGATACTGTCGGTCTTTGCACCGGTATTCGGGTCAAGCACGTAGTAGTTCTGGAAAGCCGTTGCATCATTGGTAGAATCCGTCACAAACGTGGCACTACCGGCAGCAACGGCGTTGGCAGAAGCATTTGCATTGTAAGCAGCAACGTATTCCTTCACCTGAATACGCACGAGCTCCGGATGAACCTGCATATAGCCGGCGTCAGTGAAATCGCTCGGGAAGTTTTCTGCCAAAGCTTCATTCTCGTCAATAGCCATAGAAGAGCAGGCAACCAAAGCGGCGGAGGCAGCAACAGAGAGTAAAATCTTAAAGTTTTTCATCGCGATACCTCTTAGAAGTTCACCGTCACGTCGGCGATGATAACGTTCTTGTCAATAGAAAGTTCTTGGCTTGCAGGAGCACCAGTCATAAGATCAACACCCTGGAACGTGACCTTGTCCGTCAGCATACCGTACTGGACAGAAAGGTAGGAGTTCGGGGAAATCTTGAGTCGAGGACCAACCAGAAGCAAGGATTCTTCGGCCTTGTTGATGGAGGCAAATTCAGACACCGGGAGGGCGATTCCGAATTCGCGGGTAGCCATCTGGTAACCGGCCAAGAGAGCGAGAGGACCGATAACGTCCACGTTCAAGCCAGCCATGATGCGGTCGTTCTTACGCTGGAAACCCTTGTCTTCTTCGCTGTGATCGTAGGAACCCTGAATCTTGATCTTGCGGTCAAGACCGGCAAGGCGGCCCACATCCACGCCGAGGCCTGCGCCATAACGCGTATACTTGATTTCTTCAACTTCGGAAGAGACCGTCGAAATCATGCCGAAGATGGCGTTCAGTTCAACAGCGCTATTCCAGTTGAGGTCAAGGTTCACATTCAAGCCCTTGCGGTCAGGAGTTGCAACGCCCATGGGGAGAGCCATGTCGTTTGCCGGGTCCAGCAAGAACATTGCCTTGTCCTGTTCAGCAAGTTCAAGACGCTTCAGCACGTCGGCATTGTAACCGTTACGGTAGAAGTGAGAGTTCTTGTAGTTGTTGAACAAGCGGGAATACATCAGGTTAGATTCTTCGCTGTCGGTCAAGACGTTCTTGGAATAAGACGTCATGAGGTTCGTTGCCTGCAGCGGATTGGAATTGTAGATGCTGAAGTACATGTTTTCGAGGCTAGCGATACCGAATTCGTCGACCAGGCTAGTGTAGTTAGCATCCTTGAACATGGCGTTTGCATTCAGCACCGTAGCGGAGCCGCGGTAAGCCGGGCTAGAAGCCATTTCACTCCAGAACTTTTCTTCGTTCTGCAAATACATCACCTTGAGGGCGCCCTCGATGCCGGCGACGTTCACATTCACGAAGGGTTCGACATAGAACGCTACGCCACCTTCATCTGCAATCACTTCTTCGTTCCTGTTGATGTCTTCACCAACAGTCACCTTCTGGAGGTATGCAAAAGAGGTGTCCGTCATGTTCTTGATGGACTGATCCATCTTGCTGTTGTATTCCACCAAGGAGTACTGGTCCTTAGTCACATGAATATTGTAGTCGCGTTCGAGATTCCACCAGCTCTTTGCGAATTCGCCGTTCAAACCGAACGAAACCGGAAGGCTAGACAACAATTCCTTGGAATCGAAACCGAGTTCAGCAGAGAAGACGGCGTTGTCTTCGTAGTAAACCGTATCGGTGTTTGCGATTGCGCGAGAACGACGGCTCTTTACGCGGTCAAACACGTCGGTATAGTTCACGCCCAAGTGTGCGCCATAGGCATCGGCACCGAGACGCAGACCGTAGAAGTAGCGGTCCGAGAAATCGAAATCGAAGAACACCTGGTCAGTCTTCTTGGCAGCGTTACGCATGCGGGCACCGGTCACCTGAGCATGAATGTCGCTCAAGGGGCCAACATTGCCGCTATGGAAGTCAGCGTTCAAACCATGCATCAGGCGATTGGTCGTCGTATCGAGGTTACGCATAGCCAAGGCTTCAACACGCTTCTGGGCAAAGATTTCAGGTTCCTGGAGCAGCTTCTGCTGCGGAGTGTACAAGGTGTAAGGCGTAAAGCCTACGCGCATGTAACCCAAGTTAAAGTCCAAGTGCTTGTTCAGGATCGAGCCATCATAGCTGAACCAGTGACCGAGCACCGGGTTGTTGTTTTCGTCATAGGCGCTCTGCCAGTCCTTATGAAGGCGGAGTTCCAAGTGAATCTGGGTTTCAGAGCTCGGACGTGCCGTGAGCACCAAGTTAGCGTCTGTATAACCCTGGTTTTCCTGAGTCGGGGAATCGTCGCTAAACTGGTCGGACTTAGCCATAGAGGTAAGGCCACCAGCCTTGATAGATCCGTTGAGTTTAAGTCCCAAGACAGCGGCATTCAGAGAATCCAACTTGTGCAACAAGGACGACTGCTGAGCTTCAACACTTTCACCTTCAGCGAAAGCAGTTGCAGCAGAGAACAGAACGGCAGAAGCGAGACCGAAAGAAATTTTCTTATTCAAAATCATATTCATTCCCTCCCATTAAAATTCCACGTTAAGGGAAGCTTCAAGAATCATCTGAGAGAACTTATGCTTGTAAGTCATCGTCTGGTCCTTAGTCACATCGTAGTAGTCAGGCAGATTCACAGCACCTTCGGCAGAACCTGCTGCCACAACAGCTGCAGTGTTGTAGTCGTTTTCGACATTCATCATGCCGAAGTTGACTGCGAGCCATGCATGCGTTTCGATGTTGTAATCGAGGCCAACCATCCACTGCATCTGCTTACCCTTCATAAGAGGAGCGAGAGCGGAGTATGCATTCCTGATATTTTCGTATTCGGTGTTGATCATCTGGAAGCCAGCGTTCACACCCAGGCGCGGCAAGTACTGCACATAGAGGCCTGCGTTAATGAAGTCAGACTTGAGGCTGGTCGAAACATCGATAAGTCCCAGGGCAGCCCAACCGTCACTATCCATGGTGCGTTCGGAATGCTTGTAAGAACCGGAAATTTCGAGAGGCTTGGTAAAGCCGATCAACTTGAAGATGTCGACCTTAGCACCACCACCGAATTCCATGTACTGGGCAGCCTTGTAGTTATAAACGCCGACATTGCCCATGTAGTCGTTCGTAATCAGGCTAAGCGGTTTCACCTGGTTGAAGAAGGAGAAGAGACCCTGAACTTCGGCAAAGTCCTTGATGTTAGCGATCAGGTTTGCGCGGGCACCCATGCGGTTTGCAGTAGCAAGGCCGTTCGGGAGAGACATCTGGAGAGCCGGATCAGAGAGCGTTTCGAGAAGCGCCAGCTGATTGCGGGTAAAGACGTTGGTCGTCCAGGAGTTCTTGTTATAGTTAGCAATGCTGTAGCTGTTCATGTCACTGCCCTTGAAAGCATTGTCGTCGGTACCAAGGGTCGTTGCTACCGGGCTAAACTTGGGCGTGAAATTGTAGAGAGCGTCGAAAGAGGAATACAGCGGAGAATTTACGCCGTACTTGACAGTCTGACCATCCTTATCGGAATTCTGGATGCGCTGGGCAAAGAACTTCGGCGACTGGGCAAGGTTGTTGAACCAGTTGCTGTCGTTTCTGATGAAGTCCACAGCGAGGCGAACACCGAAGTCATCGGTCTTGTAACCCACGTTGGCATTCACGAGGACGGCCATACCCTGCAGGTTTTCCTTGGTGAATCCAGTCTGTTCGAGATAGGGCTGATCGTCTTCGTTCAAAGCGAGATTGCCAGTCATGTTGCCGGCTTCGTCGTATTCGAGAGCCCAAGCGGTATCGGCCTTGTAGACATCATCCTTGGACATGGCAACTTCACCCGTAATGTCGAGGATCAGGTTGCTGTTGTTGATCAAGGAACCTACATCGGCACCCAAACGGCCGCTCACGACCAAGGTCTTCTGCGGATTCAGTTCAAACGGGTTGATATCCTGTCTTTCGTATTCGGTCGTATAGATGTAACCCGGATGGCGATAGGTGTAAGAGTAGCTGTCTTCGTTATCGAAGATGTACATCGGAGTTACACCCACATAGAGCGTCTTGTGGAGCGGGAGCCATTCAAAGTTACCCGCGAGCACGAACTTATCCATGTTAGAAGCCTGGGAAGCACCCATCACCGAGTCACGCGGCAAGATGTTACCTTCGGCACCCGTGAGGTCGAGAACCACATTGCGGTTCAGGCGAGCAAACATCGCTTCGGCACGGAGCTCACCAACCGTTTCGCCCATATCGGTACGGAACTGGAGGTTTGCACCCTGAAGGTTGCGCTGGTTACCTTCGATGAACTGTTCATGTTCAGCCATGTAACGCTTGCGGGCAAAGACCTGCGCTTCGTACATGATGTCGATACCGGGGAGGAAAAGAGTCAGCGGAGAGTACTGCTGCCTAAAGTCACCCACGACCCAGTAGAAGGAATTGCCAATGTTGCCTTCGACATTGAGCCAAGGCACAGAGACCGACTTCGCAGCAGAGGCGAAGTATTCCTGCATACCGGCGGAAAGACGGACCATTGCATTTGCGCGGACGTTTTCCCAAGGACGGAAGCCGAAGTTAATGTCGGCCGTAACGAATTCGTCCTTTTCGACACTCGGCATCTTGTTGATACCGGTCGGATCGTTGTCGGTATCGAACCTGGATGTCTGGGCGACAGCACGAATGGCACCCGTGATTTCAACACCGCGCTTTGCGTTGACGGAATCAACCTTGCTTTCAAGCAGTTCCTGGTTTTCTACAACCGATGCTGCAGAAGCAGCCATAGAGGCGGCAAGGATTGCGGCAAAAGTCTTTTTCATATTCATAATCTTTTTCATGTTCAGCACCCCCTATTAGAACCAAGCCTTGGCTTCGGCTGAAATGTAGTGGGAATGCCAGTCATTTTTAGAAATCGCTTCGTCGGAGTGAGTCATCCACTTATAGCGTACGTGCAGACCGGCGCGGTCGGCGAAGTCCCAGTCAAAACCAGCACCGAGTGCGGTTTCGACGTAGTTGATCGGGGCCTTTTCGTAATACTGCGTGCCATAAGCCTGAGCCTTGTACAGATCCGAAGTCTTGCTGACGTTAGGCGTGATAGTCTTGGTGATGTAGGCGTTTTCGGCGCGGAAGGTTTCGAGGCCGAGGATACCCAACACGTGGAAGCTCGGCGTCACAGCGATAGCCGGTTCAAACTGACCGTAGAAGCTCCACATGAGCATGTCGGTTTGCTTTTCGCTGTAAGCAATCGGGGCGATCGTAGTAGAAAGACCGGAGATTGCGGCGTAGCCCGTCATCATGATCGTGCGGTCGGTACCGAACCAGCCACCGATATCGTAGCCACCCATGAAGGAGAGGTAAGAAGACCACTTGGTGTGAGAAGGAACTTCACCCTTTTCGATCTGTTCGGCGCTTTCGTAGGCGACGAAGGATTCCCAGAGTTCCCAGGTACCACCATAGAGACCACCCTGCTGACGGTACTGCTTGACACCGCCGCTGGAGCCATCCATAGACTTGTTAGACTTGTTCTGGTACTGGACACCGGTACGGGCCACATAGGCGGCACCATCGGTGTTACCGGAGTCAGCGATGAAGAGCGGCTTATGCTTGGTCCAGGAATTGGAGGATTCCCACATGTTGCGGCCGTTCAAGCGGTAGTTGAAATAGATAACGTCCTGACCGTCTTCGATCTGGCGGTGCAAACCGTACTGCAAGTCAAAGTAGCCGCGGTTGAAGGTCGGTTCCAACTTGAAGTTAAGACCAGCCATGTTCGGGGTGTAACGGAGAGAACCACCGTTCAGGTAGGCTTCGTCCTTACGCCAGCTGTTGAAACGGGACGGGTTGCTCAAAGAATACGGAGAGTAGAAGTCCTTCGGGAGGAAGATGGCTTCGACAGTCATCGGCCAGCCTTCGACATACTTGGACTGAGCCTTCACATAAACACCCACCTGCGGAGTGTTTGTCTTGGATTCGAAAGCATCGGGAATGTAACCACTACTCTTGTTAGCGTCGCTATAGCTTGCGGCATCAGAGGTCTGGTAGTAGATATTGGAATCCGTGACGCTCAAAGCCACATCAGCCATCAAGTACAGTTTCGGGGTCACATTGCCCTTAACATCGATAGATGCCACATGGTTGTTCAGGATTATCGGATTGCCGTTATCGGTGTAGTTAATCCACTGGTTACGGAATTCGTCTTCGTAAATAATGTCGTTGTCAAAGACAACACCCATGTAGTTCAAGCCGAGAGTCAGGTTATCCGCAATCTTTTCCTTGGCGATACGGCCATGGTAAATGGAACCGCGGAAGTCATAGGTACCGGACATTTCAAGTTCGCCAGGCTGGCCACCGTACATGCGCAAACCGTCGCGGGTACCGATATCGGCATCAGCCGGCTGAGACAAGAGGAACTGGGCCTTCAAGTTGAACGGGAGCTGATAGACGTTGGCAAACACACCACCGAAGCTGCGGTTGGTCCAGAATGCACGGCCACCTTCCTTAACAGGCTTGAACACCTTTTCCTTATAGTAGGTAGAAACAGTCTTTTCGTCTTCGAACAGTTCATACTGCCAAGCGAAACGCGGGTTGGTTTCACGTTCCCACATGGTGAGCGGAGATGCGTTTGCCCAGATAACACCACCGGCGGTCACGTAGGCGCCAAAGACGCCAGCGCGGATATCCACGCCGAAGTTCATTTCTTCGTTCACGGTCGTGGAGTAGAAGTCCGTAGAGTGGTCATACAGAACATGTTCGTCCTTGTTAGCAGGAGCCTGAGTCGGGTGCTTGGCAAGGTCGTTGGTAAAGAGACCGGAAAGGTCGAACGGGAAGCTCATGTTCGTCCAGAGGGTCATGTACGAGTTCGGCATGGCCACAATGTTCATGTTGAGCACAGCGTCCACCGAGGTACGTGCCAAGTCGTTCTGGGCCCAGGGGCTCGGTTCGGAATAATGGAAGTTCTTCAAGCGGAAGGCCAAGTAGCCGGAAACCGCCATCGGAAGATCGTCCTTACCCATGAGGGTAGATTCCATGTTGTTAGCAAGGGTATCGAGGCCTTCTTCCACATTGGCCATCTGCGTCTTGGGGTCAAGATGCGAGGAGGCGTTCACTACGAGCGGCTGGTAAGGAGCCGTTTCGGCCGGAGTTGCAAGGTCGCGAACGGGAGCGGCAGGTTCTTCGGCCACCGGTTCGGGCTCAGCTGCCGGTTCAGGTTCGGCTGCAGCTTCTTCGACAGGTTCTTCTGCCGGAGCTTCTTCGGCGGCAGGTTCTTCTGCGGCCGGTTCAGATTCGGATGCATCTGCAACAGATTCGTCAGAGCTTTCTTCTTCAACTGCGGGAGCGGCTTCTTCTACAGCCGGAGCAGAATCTTCGAATTCTTCGGTAGAAGAGACTTCGTCGTCCATCTGGGCCAAGGCCAAAGACGAGCAGCAAAGCAGAGTCGTAAATAGTGTAGGTAATTTGCGCATAAAATCCTCTTAAATCTCGTTGCGGAACGGATAGTTCATCGGACCTTCGTAAGCCTTACCGTGCTTCTTGATCACGATATCGTCAATCCAGACCTTGAAGGACTCGTTTTCGTCTTTACGGACTTCAAGACGGAAACCCTTGAAGTTGCTCCAGCTAAACGGCAACATGACTTCGCGGGTGTTCTTGGCATCCCAGTACACACCAGTCGTACCGAACAACTTGAGGGGAATGCTAAAGTGTTTCCATTCCGTAGTGATTTCACCAAGGCTCTTGGAACGGAGCTTCACCTGCAGGGATTCACCACCGCTCTTCACACCATCATCCACAAGCACGAACAAGGCGTTTTCGCCGCCCTGGGCACCCTTAATCCAGAATTCAAGGACACCTTCTTCGAAATACGGGGTCAAGTCGACAGAACCGGCAATACAAATAGCCACGCCGGAATAGTCGCTTGCGATAAGTTCAATTTCCATGGAAAGAGCACCTTCCATGGCATACTTGTCCGTAAGTACCGGTTCGGGGTTTTCACGCGGATACTGGTAGGTATAACCACCACCACGCGGAATAGCTTCACGCATCACGACGGACACGACATCTTTGTCGGGTCGGAACGGCTTAGCCTGTTTAGTGACAAAACGGGACTGGTCGCGGTCGCGATAGTCGCTAAAACCATAACCAGCAAAAGAGAAAGACGCTAAAAGGAGTACGCCCAAGGCGCACACCCAGCTTGCTTTATGCGGATTTGCTTTCATAATATCTAAAATTCTCCAGATACGGACGGCTACAATATAACTTGTTTTTTAGGCCTTCGTGAACGGCGCGAAGTAAAAACTTCTTTCAAATCGGGATTTTTTGTCCTAAAAATTTGTTTTTTTCTGTTTTTTCGCGTTTTCTTCAGTAAACACATTATTTTGGGAAACGTCAAACACAAGCCCTTAAAAAAGTGTAATTTTATCTTTAAGAAACAGACATCCATTATCTGAGAGAACCATGAAAAAAGAATTAACAGCTCTTGTACCGTTTGCACTCGCCCTGAGTTTGTGCCTGACCGCCTGCGACAACGGCGGCTCCCATAACGCCGTGGCCCCTAAAGAAGATGATTCGACAGCGGCGAAGGCTATCGACTATTCCAAGGGTCGCGCCATGAACAAGAGGCTCGGCAAGGGTATCAACCTTGGCAACTCCTGGGAATCCCAAGGGAGCAGCCTTGACTGCAGCTGGGGTAACTGCATTGAAGACACCGATTTTGCTGTCGTTAAGGCGGCAGGATTCAATTCTATTCGACTCCCCGTGCGTTGGCAGCAGGATTCCGACTATGGCACCCATACCGTAGACCCTGCCCGTCTCGCCGGCGTGAAAGAAGATATCGAGCTTGCCCTTGCCCAAGGACTCGCTGTCATCGTGAACTTCCACCACTATGTCGAGCTGAACGAAGCCGGTAACAACTATACGACCGACCCCCAGGCATACGAAGAGGAAAAGGCTCACTTCTTGAAATTGTGGGAACAGGTCGCCACGGAATTGAACAAATACCCCGATTCCATGCTCGTGCTTGAAATTTTGAACGAGCCCACCATTTCTAACGCCGAACGCGTAAGCAACCTCATGAATGACGCTTACCAGGTGATCCGTGCAAACGCACCCGGCAAGACAATCATGTTCGAAGCCTACCATGCCGCAAAATTTGCAGACCTTAAGGACTTGAAACTGCCGGAAGACGGAAACATCATCTATTCCGGGCATTATTACGAACCCTACACCTATAGCCACCAGGGCCATAGCTACGCCTGCAAGGGCGACGACGCTTACGCCAACACCGCTATTTACGACATGGCCACCTATTCAAAGATTGCAACGGAGCTCTACCCCGACGTAAATGGCGGACACGTTCCCATGAACATGGGTGAATTCGGCATTTCGGGCGGCGGCGACTTTGCCAACAGCAGAAGTTGCAACGAAGGCGAATCGCTCCCGTCGGCAAGAATGAAGGCCAAGTGGGCAAAGTTGACTATTCAGGCTGCGGAATCGAACGATATTTCCTGGCACTACTGGGGATTTACGAAAGTAGGCGGATTCGAAGCCTACAGCCGTAATGATGACGCTTGGTACGAAGGATTCCCCGAAGCTTTCGGATTCTAATTACGGGCGAACAAGCGAGCCGCCCCAATGCTCGTCGAAAAAGGCTTGGAACAAAGGTTCCGGGCCTTTTTTAAGTTCCTCGATGACCTCGGCCACGGGGCGCCCGCTGCGATAAAGTTCGCGGTAGGCACGCGAAAGGGACTGGATCCGTTCCTCGGGGAAATCTTCAGGATGCAGGCGCAGAGCGTGCAGGTTCAAGGCGCCGTAGCGAATCGGATTGCCGGACGCCTTGGTGCACGGGGGAACGTCGCGGTCCACCTTGTGCGTGCCGCCCACAAAAGCGTAGGCGCCGACCTGATTGCGCTGCTGGATAGCGGTAACGCCGCCGATAGTCGCATATTCGCCGATGCGCACGTGGCCGCCCAACTGGCAACTGTTTGCGATAACGACCCCTGTTCGAATATCGCAGTCATGGGCGATATGCGAATAGGCCATAATTAATACTTTGTCCGCAACACGCGTGCAACCGCCCCCCTGAACCGTGCCGCGGTTGAGCGTGCAGTATTCACGGATGGTGCAGTTTTCGCCAATAGACAGTCGAGTGGGTTCACCCGCGTATTTTAAATCTTGAGGGGGGCCACCGAGAATGGCTCCGTCGTACACATGGGTGTTTTTCCCGACCGAAACTCCGCCATACACATGCACGCGGGATTCCAAAATGACACCTTCGGCAATTTCGGCACCGGCATCGACCAAGCACCACGGGCCAATAATGGCGGATTCGTGGACTTTTGCTTGCGGGCTTACAAATGCGGACGGATGAATCATGCCCCAAATTTACTAATTTTAGCCACATGGGCGGTATAATCATTGCATGCTTGACAGCACTGTACGTAATCCTCTTCCTATTTTTCATAATAGGAGTGATTCGTACGCACCGTTACAGAGGGCCCAAGGCAACCCCGAGTGTTTCGGTCGTGGTCCCCATGCGCAATGAAGAAGAATTCGCGCAACGCACTCTGGAAGCCCTCGCGGAGCAAGACTACGCCGGCGAATGGGAAGTGATTTGCGTAGACGACCGTTCCACCGATTCTACCAAGGAAATTCTGGAAAAATTTGCGGCCACCCACCCGAAATTCAGGGTGCTTAGCCTCTCGCCCGATTTGCCGCAAATTGCAAGCCCTAAAAAGCGAGCCCTCGAAAGCGCCTTCAAGATCGCAAAATACGATGTGCTTTTGACGATGGACGCCGACTGCATTCCGCGCAAGAGCTGGATTACCGCCATGGCAGGCCGCTTTAACGACGGCATTTGCATTGTGCAAGGCCCCAAGCAGAATAACGGCAGCCGCACGATGCCGCACCTGTACCAGAAACTCGAAACCTTGGGCTACACCGCCATGGAAGCCGCAGGCTTTAGCTGGGGTCACCCGATTGTGGCATCGGCCGCATGTCTTGCCTACAAAAAGGACCTGTTCTTTGCCGTGGGCGGTTTTGGCGACCTGGTGAACCTTTCAAGCGGCGATGACGACATGCTCATCCACAAGATGATGAAAATCCCGGGAACCAAGGTCTGCTACAACCTGGACAAGGACGCCGTGATTGAAACCGCACCGGTGCATACCTGGAAGCAGCTCTTTAACCAGCGCGCCCGCTGGAGCAGCAACGGCACCAACTACGAAAGCAAGGCATACATTCTGATGCTCACGCTGATTTACACCTACTACATCTGGATGTTCATTAGCCCCTGGTGCGTGCTCTTTTTGGATTGCCCCTGGCAGTGGTGCGCATTCAGTATTCTGCCCAAGATTCTGGTGGACTTTGTTTTCTTGATGATCGCTTCTTGGAAACTACATGCCAAGCGCAAGATGCTTGCATTCTTGCCCACTGAAATCATTCAGGTTCCGATGATTGTATTTGCCGTGCCCGCAGGCATCACCGGAATGTTCAGGTGGAAGTAATCAAATGTGAAATGTGTAATTAATCATTCCACATCTTTTTCGCCCAGGCGATAGCCTCTTCGGCGTTTTTGATTTCGCCGTCGAGTTGCAGTTCGAAACTCTTCTTGATGATTTCGCCCATTTGCTTGCCCGGCTTAACACCCATATCCATGAGCATTTTACCCATCAGGTAAGGCTGCGGAGCTTCTTCAATCAAGTCCAGTTCACTTGCTGCTTTCCAAAGCTTGTCGGCAAAGCATTCGCCATCGGCTGCAGAACCCGCATAAAATTCTCGAGGCGTGCATTTTACGAGCAGACCAAGGAGTTTCAACCCGCCGAGCTTTACCGCAAGGCGGCGGAGTGCCGGAGCATCGTTTACAATGGCCGTATCCAGCTCTTGGTACGCCTTCAAAAGCGGAGGCACAATCTTGAGCAAGTGCGTTTCGTTCGTGATGCGTTCCAGGAACTTGAGCGAGGTTTCCGCGCTGTCACTCAAGAGGGCAGCAAAGGCAAATTCCATTGCCTGCGCCTCGGGCAAAGTGTCGCGCAGAGGAACCATGTTGTCGAGAATCGTACCGAGAGTTTCCCAGGATTCCTTGAACGGATGAATCTCGGGGAAATATTCATCGAGCTTGATATCCAAAAACGCCTTGAGACCCAGCGAAGGCTTGCCCGGTTTCAGGAGCCATTTCTTGAATTCTTCGAACAGACGTTCTACGGAGAGATCGTCGAGTGATAGCGTGCGGCAAAGTTCAACAGTATCGGGCGCGAGCGTGCAACCGAAACGGCTCGCAAACTGCACCCCGCGCAAAATGCGCAAGGAATCTTCGGCAAAAGCGGGACCCACATGACGCAAGGTGTGCGATTTCAAGTCGTCAATACCGCCATAGGGGTCACAAAGCGTGAGTTCCGGAAGTTCCATGCCCATGGCATTGATGGTAAAGTCGCGGCGGAGGGCAGCTTCTTTAAAGCTCAGCTTTTCGTCGGTATGCACCACGAAACCGCGATGGCCATAGCCCACCTTGCTTTCGGTACGCGGGAATGAAAAATCGAGAGACAAGCCCTTCATGGCCAAATGAATCACGCCAAAAGCCTTGCCCACCAAATTCGTGCGACCGTATTTGGAAAGAATCGGAACAAGAGCGTCTTGCGCCATATCGTAGACTTCGACATCGTAGTCGCGGCAGGACTTGCCTAAAAGAGCGTCGCGGACCCAGCCGCCCACTAAAAACGCACGACCGCCCGCTTCGCGGATATCGCCTGCAATCTTGAGCAAGCGTCCGGGCAAATCCGGTTCGAACCACTCGCCTGCAAGTGTCTGCAATTTTGCCATCTACGAAGACCGCCTTACTGGAAATTTCCTACGTCTGCAGCGGAGGTGTCCGGTTCCGGATTTTCAGCCGGAGAATTGGCTGCCGGAGAGCTTTCTGCAGAAGGTTCGACAGACTTATAGCGGTCATAAATACTTGTGGTCTTTACACCCGAAGAATCTTGAAGAGCCTTAGTTACAGACACTTCGCCGTCTTCACCGGCTTTTGTTGAATTGTTCGACCTGGACTTTGTCGTATCCGATGCGGCAAAGCGGTCATAAATGCTCTTGCGGGCGGCGACCCCTTCGGCCTTCTTTAATGCTTCTTCTTCGCGACACACGCGCAATTCTTCTTCGGCATAGGCGCGCTGGTCAGGCGAATAAGTCATGGTGTTTAAGCGGTATTCCATTTCTTCGCACACCAGTCCTTGGCGTTCGCCCGCGCAAGCCACCAGCAGCATGGCAATGCCCAAAAACAACCACACAGCAATACGATTCATTTCAAAACCTCTGACCCGTTAATGGGCAATAATAAACTTGCCCTTCTTGACCTTGGAGCCCTTCTTTACGACGTAATAGTAGACGCCAGGCGTCACCAGCCTGCCAGATTTTTCACGGCCGTCCCATTCCACCTTGCCGCCCAAGACGTCTTCATTGCGGAAGTACTTGATCAAGGCGCCGCCACGGTTGTAAATGCTCACCGTAGACTTTTCGGCAATGCCTTCGATTGTAAGGAAAGCTTGAGTCTTGGGCCTAAACGGAACCGGATAAGCATGGACCTTTACTTCGGCAGAATCGGTCATGTTCTTATGGGCATCCTTAAGATCGTTACGACGGTAGTAGCTCACGCCCTTTTCGTGGGCAAACCAGACGGCACCGACAACCGGATCAACAGCAAGGTCGGCAACATAGTTATCCAACAGGCCATCTTTTGTGGTAAAACGCTGAATCTTCAACGTATCAGGAGAACCATTCTTGGGAGTCAAACGGTATACACCCTGGTTTGTTGTTCCAACCCAAAGGTTTCCATGACTATCCACATCAATGGACGTAAATTCTGCACCTAGCATGCCATTTGTCGAAGCCGGAGTCATAAGCGTATCAGCCTCTTCATCCAAATAAGCAAGCGACGACATCGAAACAAGCCACAACCTGTTGCCAACAGGGTCATACACCATATCGACAGGAGCCGGATTCATTCCGCCATAATACTTGACTTGACCATCAACAAGTTCGCCACCATGGGCTTTCGGCGAAGGGAACGTGATTACGTCGAGACCGCCTTCATTTGCAAGTGCGGTTCCGTTCTTGCTGGTAATATACACGACCCATTTTCCGTCTTCATCCATTTTTGAATACATCACGCCGGGCACGGCGTTGCTACCGATCCCGTTTGCACAATGCACTTCGCCATCTCTGGTAAAGTAGACAACCCCATAACCGTGATTGCTACCCGTCGACGACAAGAATCCTGAATTATCGGGAGCGGCAATGGTCGAGACAGAAATCGCATAGTTGGGAAGATATTTTTCAAAGCAGTAATCGTCTTCGGACTTGAAATCATATTCAAGGTGTGCGCCCCACTTCGAATACATCAAATACACAAAGCCCCAAATGTGGTAGAACATGTGGCCATCGGGCAGATAAGACAAAGTCTTCATTCTCGCCGCATAACCACTAGCCCCGTTCGACAATGTTCCGTATGCATAGTGAGGTTCACCCCAGCCACCAACGCTACCATAGCTCAACTTGCCATCGACAGACATTGCCAAAACACCGCCTTGAGGAGCAGCCTTCAGCTCGTACACTTCGCCGGGAGCATATCCATTAAGTCCGGTAAGATCTGTAACCGTCTTTTCGCCTGTCTTGTTGAAGAAGACATATTCTGAACCAACAAGATATGTCCCATCTTCAGATTTGACCTGCCACTTGACTTTGCTTGAACCATCGTCATGATAGAGTTGTCCATCGGTCAAAACTTCCGAGCCCACCTTTACCTGCTTAACCGGTTCATCAAACCCTTCTACAGAGGTTCCTTTGGGCACAAGAACCCATGAATTCGGATCGCTCAAGCGGTTATCGCCAAGCATGTTTCCCCAGTTCATTTTACGGACATAAATTTCATTGTCCATCTTGACATACAGGGAATCTCCTCGCAGCGAAAGTTCGCGAATCGGAGTAATCGAGAGCGACCTGGAAGCAATACGGTCAATCGTCAAAATCGAGCGGTACTGCGTGACATCGAAAAACGCAAGTCGGTCTTCGAAGGCAATCGTCATTACATTTCCGCTAACAACGGTACCACGAGGCACTGTGCGGACATTATTTTTGACGTAAGAGCGATTGACAATGTGCCAGGGAATACTGCCATCGATAAATAGCGCGATCATGCCAAATTCAGAAACCGCATAAACAGCATGTTCCGTAGAAACAACAGAATGGAATCTGGATGTTTCTAGACCATGTTCCGAATGGTATATGACGCTTTCGTTAATGGAACGGAAGCGAAGGCCACCGTCGGTTGCCAATAGAACACCATTTGCAAAAGACGTCACGTCATGAATCGGGAACGGGTCCGAAAACGCCCCCCATTTATCGTAGGCGCCCACATACGCTGCCCAAAGCAGCAGACAAAAAAATAGAGATTTGAACTTCACTCCCTAAAATTACGAAAATTCACTCGCCCGCGTTAGCAAATCGTCCAAATTCATGCAAGAAGTTTCATTATTTTTATATTTAGACATATATACATTCTTCTTTCTGCGCATCTTCTTGATCGCATCGGTTTTTCTTTTTTGGAATGTACTTCGGTTTACGCCACAATACAGGCACGCCTCGGAGGCCCGAATTTCGCCGATATAGGAATATTCCACAGCCATTTTCTCGGCAGAAGTAAGGTCCTCCATCAAGCGGTCCAATTCTCGACGGACGACACGCCTGCGGCGTTGTTCATAGACTTCATGGGCAATCGCGCCCGTTCCTGAAGCGTCATAGGCGATAAAATTGTCCGACAGCTGCGAAAACGGGGTTACCGGAGGCAATCTTCGGTTCATGTCATGAAAAGCGTTGTGGACGACAGCCCGAAACCAAGGAGTCATCGGCTTATTCAAGTCCAAAGTATACGCAGACCGGCATAAACGGAGCGCAACCTCTTGAAAAAGGTCTTTTGCGCCGTCGGGGTCGCTACTCTGGAACTGACATAGTTTGTAAATTTGTGAAGCGTTCTTGCGCCACACTTTTTCAACCCATTTGGGAGGTTCTTCTGTTAAAATTCTGGATTTAGCCATAAGCCTATCGGAATTTTGACAGCGAACTTTCAGTTGCGATAAAATTTATGAAAATAAAAGCGAAAAAACGAATTTTTAGAAATTTTGCAAACTATTGTTTGCAGCTATCAACAGCTTTTTTTAGTTTGGCTTTATTTTTGGTAATTTATCCACAATCTGTGAACGCACAAGAGTTCAATATGAACTCCATGCCGCCCCCGGAAATGCAGATGCAGTACAGCGCAGGCGCATTGAAAGACGGTGGAAAACTGACCGTTTGGGTAACCATTCCCGAGAAGTGGCACGTGAATGCAAACGAAGTCACCGACGAATTCCTGAAGCCCTCTTCGATTGAAGTCAAGGCTGAAGGAATCGAATTCGGCGAAGTCGTGTGGCCCGCCCCGATCAAGGAATACAACGAAGCATTGGAACTTGAAATCCTCACCTTCCGCGGGGAATTCAAGATTGAAATTCCGGTGAAGAGCGTTGCCGACAAGTACGATAGCCTCGGAACCGAAGCGACATTCCATTACCAGGCCTGCGACAATTCCATTTGCCTCGCGCCTGCAAGCAAGACGATTTCGCTCGGCGCAAATGCGGCTGGCGCAAAATCCAGCAACGTGAATAACAGCGCAAAAAAAAACGACTCTGAAACTGAAGTAGCCTCCAGCACTGGCGACAACGAGAACCTGGATATGGGCGCCGTGAGCGATGCAGGCGCCAACGAGAAGTTGGAAGCAAGCGCCGCTTCGGCAAGAATTATCGCCCTTTTGTTTTTCGCTTTCCTCGGCGGAATTATTCTGAACTTGATGCCGTGCGTGCTGCCGGTGCTTTCGCTCAAGCTCTTTAGCCTGATCAAGCAGGCCGGCGAAAGTCGCGGACGGCTCCTCGCTTTGGGAGGAGCCACAACGGCGGGCATTCTGGCAAGTTTCTGGGCGCTGGCCGCCGTTGTCGCCGCCGTCAAGGCCGGCGGCGGGTCCGCGGGCTGGGGCATGCAATTCCAGAGCGCCGGATTCATCGCCTTCATGGTCGTGATTCTGACTGCATTTGCCATGAGCTTTTTCGGAGTGTTCGAAGTGTGGCTCCCGTGGGGTGCCACCACCAAGATGGATGAAGCCGGCCATAAGGCAGGATTTGCAGGCGCCTTCTTTACCGGCGCGTTGCTTGTTCTTTTAAGCACACCGTGTTCTGCTCCCTTCCTCGGCACTGCCATGGGATTCGCCTTTGCGCAAACGACGCCTGTACTCTTCTTGTTCTTTACGGCGGCAGGGCTCGGCCTTGCCCTCCCCTACATGCTCGTAAGCGCCTTCCCGAAAGTCCTCAAGGTATTCCCGAAACCAGGTCCATGGATGGTGAAGCTCCAGAAGGTGATGGGCGTATTGCTCCTTGCAAGCGTCGTTTGGCTCTTGTGGATTGTGAATGAACAGGCCGGCACCGCGGGCGTCGGGATGTTTGCCATTGTCGTAGTAGCAAGTATCGCCTGCAGCGTTCTGCTCGGCAAATTCGCGCCGCCGGGAGTTGCCTTCGGGCGCGAAGTCGCCGGAATCGGCTTGAGCGTCGCAGTTCTTGTATCAATTTGGTTTGCCGCAATCGCTCCTGAATACGAACGTGCTGCCAGCGAAAAGTTCAACACCCGCATGCAAGAACAGATGACGGCTGACGGCTGGTATCGTTATAGCCCCGCGCTCATCGAAGAATTTGCGAAAGCAAATCGCACCGTCTTCATCGACGCCACCGCCGACTGGTGCCTCACCTGCAAGACGAACGAAGCCGCCGTTCTCAACCGCGACGAATTCCGCCGCGCCATGGATAGCTTGAATGTGGCTTTGGTGAAGGCCGACTGGACTCGCGAAACTCCCGAAGTGAACGCACTCTTAAAGAGCATGCACAAGTCGGGCGTGCCCGCTTATGCGATTTATCCGGCTGGGGATGTGTCCAGACAGATTGTTCTGCCTGAGCTACTAACAACGAGCGCAATCGTCGAGAAGATTGTTTCTCTAAAGTAAAAAAGAACCTCTCCAAAAAAGAGAGGTTCAAGTATCTTCTAATAGTCACACGAATTCGGGAAACCTAACGGTTTCCTTTTTTTCTATCGCTTGCCTTCACGCTTGTAGCGGTCGATGCATTCCTGGTAGAAGTCGAAGGTCTGCTTGGCAATCGACTTCCAGCTGAATACGTCAATCGCACGCTTGCGGCTGACTTCGCCCATCTTCTTTGCCAGTTCCGGGTTTTCGAGAATCTTGTTGAGCTTGTTCGCGAAATCGGTCTGGAAAGCCTTCGGGTCAGCCGGTTCGAAATCCGTTTCGGACTTGGCCTTGAGCGGAACCAGGAATCCGGTTTCGCCGTCCACGATGATTTCGGGAATGCCACCGACTGCAGAACCGACCACTGGCGTACCGCAACTCATCGCTTCGAGGTTAATGATGCCAAACGGTTCGTAGAGGGAAGGTGTTGCAAACACGGTCGCATGGCTGTAGAGCACACGGAGTTCTTCGTGCGGAACGGCTTCCTGAATCCAGACCACGCCATCGCGAGTCTTCTGGACTTCTTCGATGAGAGCCTTGCATTCGTCGGCAAGTTCAATAGTATCCGGAGCACCAGCGCAGAGCACCACCTGGGCGCCCTTGTCGATTTGCGGAATCGCCTGGATCAACTGGCTAATGCCCTTCTGACGCGTAATACGGCCCACGAACAGCACAAACGGACGCTTCGGGTCGACGCCCCACTTAGCAAGGATTTTTTCGTCGAAGGTCGGAGCGTAAAAGTCCGGATCGATACCGTTGTAAATCACCTTCACGCGGTCTTCGGGAACTCCATAGAGTTTCATCACGTCGCGCTTCATACCCTGGCTCACGGCAATCACGCCGTCGGCCGCTTCGTAAGCAGTGCGTTCAATCCAGCAGCTCATGGCGTAGCCACCATCGCCCAACTGCTCGGCCTTCCACGGACGGTGCGGTTCAAGCGAATGCGTCGTGAGAATCAACGGGCACTGCAAAAGACGGCTAGCGAGCACGCCGCCAAAATGGCTGTACCATGTATGACAGTGAATGACGTCGATATCCTTGAGAGCGGCCGCCCACTGGAGGTTAATGTCGAGCGGCTTGAAAATCTTCTGGAAACGATCATCGTGCGGGTTCAAACCCAACTTGCGAGAAAAACCGATGGCGCGAATATTGTCCTTGTCTTCGTCTTGCACGCCAAAGCAACGTGCTTCCACATGACAAAGCTTTGCAAGTTCCTGCGTAAGGAACTTTACGTGAATACCTGCACCGCCATAAATTTCCGGCGGGAACTCATTCGTCAAAATTGCTGCGTTCATGGAACTAAACTCCGTTTACTGCATTAAGATAGCTTTGTTTTGCCCACCGGACAAACCCGTAATAAAAATGTAGGTGTATTCTTTTAAAAATTTTGGGGTTTCGCCCCCGAGCTTTCTTAATAGCAAAAACACCCAAGCCGAGAGTCGCGGGCAAGCTCGCTTGCCCATGACCGAGGCGCCGCGTTTTGAATTGACTTCGTCAATAAAAAACACCCCGCCCATTCGGACGGAGTGTAAGGAGTGAGTGTGGAGTTTCTTAGAAATTCTTGCACTGGGTTTTCCAATGGCCCTGCTTACCGATGATGCTGCCATCGATATACTTGCCAGTGGAACCAACGAAGTCGGCCTTGCGTTCGGTTTCGCCACCGAGATGCCAGCGCATCCAGGCAACCGTTGCAGCCATGCCATCCCAAGAACCGGAACCGTGGCCATAGCCACCTTCACTGTTTCTCGGACCGCCATTCATTTCGATAAGGCAGGCAGGAGCGCGAACGCCCTGGTTGTTATAGTCATTCTTGGCGTTGTCCTTTTCCATACCAACTTCGCCGTAAAGGATTGCGATGGAGCGATCGGTCGGAACCTTGTTCGCACCGTTGCCATTCCAGTCGCCGCTGTTGTTCAGGAATGCGGTAAGCACGCGCTTGTCCTTAATGACGGCCTGTTCGGATTCGAGGCCGCCCATGGAGTGGCCGGAGCATCCGACAGTGTTCAAATCAAGCTTGTTGTAAAGCGGGCTGTTGGAATCCTTGTTCTGCTGATCCATCCAGTCAATCGCCTTGATAGCCTGAGAAGCATCACCCGGAGATTCCTTTAGGGCAATCACCACAAAGCCGTGAGAAGCGAGGCGGCGAATCATGCCTTCGTAGGCACCCGGTTTAGTACCACCACCCGGGCCCCACACCACGACGGCGTGCTTCTGGTCGTTAGAAAGCTGTTTCGGGTAAGCGAGAATGCCACCGCGATCCCAACCGGTATCCGTCTTGTATTCGACCTGCAATTGGTCCTTTTCTTCTTCCTTACCGCTAGCAAGGAAGACGCCCTTGGGAGCTGCGCTAGAAGAAGACACAACCTGTTCGCTAGAAGAGCTGGCCGGCTTTACGGCTTCGCTGGAGCTGGACTTGGGGGAATCCACGGCAGAGCTAGAAGTCGGAACGGGATCGGAACCAGCGGCAGAGCTGCTAGAGATTGCAGGAGGATTCGTTGCCGTCGTATCGACAGGCTGCTGTTCACCGCCAGGTCCAACCACAGGTTCGGTAACCTGGGCAGCCGTGTCTGCGGGCTGAACAGTCTGCGAAGAATCTGCAGGCTGAGTGGGGTCAGTCACGCCCTGATTCGGATCTGTCGGAGTCGCATTCGGGTCTGCCGGATCCACAGGAGTAACGGTCCCCTGTTGTGCAGGGTCAGTCACCGTCTGTGAGGGATTTGTAGCCGGATCAGTCCCCTGTTGAGTAGGATCCGTCACCGTCGTTTGAGAAGAATCGGCAGGATTCTGCTGTTGCTGATACTGCTGCTGAGCATCAGCAATTGCGTTATTGACTTGATCCGCAGCGTCGCCGCAGTTAACCAAAGCAAAGGCAGCACCTGCAACCACAAGGCCCTTTGCCAGATTCTTGAAATATTTCGATTTCATTGTGACTCCTTTTATACCTTTCCCTTAACACCATTTTAAAGATACCTTGAAAAACGAGCGAAAAAAACAGTCCGGAACGAGTTTCCATGGACAATAAGTCCATAGCCCAAAGGGGGCAAAAATGGCGAAATTAGCTCAAAAATCAAGATTTTTACAATTTAATTTATACGTAATTTATCCATAATGGATA
Source organism: uncultured Fibrobacter sp. (assembly GCF_900316465.1). Lineage (NCBI taxonomy): Bacteria > Pseudomonadati > Fibrobacterota > Fibrobacteria > Fibrobacterales > Fibrobacteraceae > Fibrobacter > uncultured Fibrobacter sp. Next base: position 28,165 of record NZ_ONDD01000024.1, read on the forward strand.
AGGTTATTCTTACACATACGGAACCGCCCCATTTAGCTTATTTTGAGCAAAAAGGAAAGCCCCCGACCAGAGCGGGGGACTAAAACCAGAAAAACATTAACACGTTTTCTGAAAAACGTTTACCTGGGAGCGTAAATTCTGGACATGAATTCGGCGCGGGTCTTTTCGTCGGTTTTGAAACGGCCCAAAAGCTGAGTCGTCACCATGGTGGCACCCGGTTTCTTGACGCCGCGCATGGTCATGCACATGTGGGATGCCTCCAAAACCACGGCAACACCCTTCGGGTTCAGTTCCTTCTGGATGAGCTCTGCAATCTGGCGCGTCATGCGTTCCTGAATCTGCGGGAAACGTGCATAGAATTCCACCACACGCGGAATCTTGGAAAGGCCAACCACGCAATCGCCCGGAATATAGGCCACATGAGCCTTGCCCGTGAACGGAAGAAAATGGTGTTCGCACATGCTTGCAAACTCAATGTCCGGCACGATAATCATTTCATCGTACTTTTCATGAAAGCGCGTCTTGAGAATGTCTTCGGCACGCATCTCGCCCGAAAGGCCCGTCATGAGTTCGGCGTACATCTTGGCGACACGCTTGGGCGTATCGACAAGACCTTCGCGGTTCGGGTTTTCGCCCATGCCTTCCAGAATCATCCGGAAGCCGTCTTCCATTTTCTTAAAATCCATCATGGGGCCAAAGATAGCAAAATCAGCGGATCGTGACAGCGCGGGTTTCGTTTCCGTAGCGGATTAGGAACTTGCCGGCGTCCATAAAGTCCATGAGCATCATGGGTTCCGTTCTTTCGCGGCGAAGCAGGCGGCCCTGCAGGTCATACACGAAAAGCATCTTGCCCGGAGCAAGTCCGAACAGGCTCACGCTCTTGCCACCCACCACGGCACGCCATTCGCCCTGGAGCGTTCCGGGCTGAGCAGGCATGGTGCCGCCGGTAATGACAAAGTTGTCGATGTAGCCAAATTCCTGGACGTACGAGCCATTCACCTTGACGTTCACGACATTTTTATGATTGCTCACGTTGCAGAACATTCCCGCAAACATGTGTTCGTCACCGCAGCTGCTGTTGGCAAGCAAGCCCGTAATGGAATGACCATTGCCAAGGAAAGTTCCTTCGTAATCCCAAATGGCATCCCACACGAAATAGGTCAGCGAGTCGTCGAGATTCAACGCGGAATCTTGCCATATATTTTCGTTGATGACGATGTCGGAGTCGAGCGAGGCGCATGCCTTGGGATTGCGCTCGATGCTATCCAAGGTGCCGTTGACAAGGCCCGCGAACCAATAAAGTTCTTCCTTGTTCTTTAAATGGTAGCAACCCGTTGTATCTTGTGCGGGCATCTGCGGAGCCGGAGTCCATTCCGCAAACAGATCGATGCTTTTCTTTTCCGTCAACTGCACCGCCGAAATGTAGCTGAGCTTTTCCGGTGTCCAGCGATAGAATTTCGCTCCTTCGCGAGTAGGGGTCTTGAATTCAAAACCGACATCGGCGGCATTGAACGCGGTCAAATTTTCAAGATTGTTTTCGCCACCATTCATGTGGTACGTGACCGTATACTCCGTGGTATTCCACTTGGCGTAAACCGTAAGGTCTTCGGTGTTGCTCGCGGGGATTTCGGCAATCTCTGTTTCGAAAAGGGAATCTGCATACCAGCCCGCAAATTCAAAGCCTGACCAGTATGCCTTACCCAACACATAGGCCGCAGAATCCGCCGACCACTTGACTACATGGGGCTTGTAGAATTCGGTGCCGTTATAGAACTGGCCGCCGTTCATTTCGATATCTACGACAAAGTAGCTCTTCCATTTTGCATAGAGAGTCCAATCACCGTAATGTTCTGTCTTGATGGTATCGATTTTTTGCGTAAAGTCTTCGTCCAGGAACCAGCCTTCGAATTCGTCGTTTTCTTTTTGCGGGTCGGCAAGGACGATGGCAGAATCACCCTTGGCGTAACTAGCCGGATTCAGTTCGCTATTTTCACCACCGTTCAGCACATAGTGAATTCCGAATTGAACGCTGTCGGCGGCAGGAGCGGTGTTTGCGACAGTAGAACGCAAGCCTTGGACAGAGACATCAGCATAGACATTCGTCATTTGAACAAGGCCTACGACCTTGCCCACGATTCCGCCGGCTTCACCGCCCGAGAAATAAGAATCCGTAATGCCCAGGTTCCTCACGACGGTAACGTTTTTGCCCCATACGTCATTCTCGTCGCCAAGAGTTACAAAAAATCCGTCACCGCCGCGCAAGCCAGAAATCTTGTAGCCGTTGCCTTCGAAAGTTCCTTTGAACTTTAAAGGAATCCACCATACATAATCTTCTCTGGACAAGTTCCCGGTAGAATCCAGAAGATTTTCGTTCACCACGATGTCATTCTGGAGCGAAATGCAGCCTTCGAAACGGTAATCATCTTTTTTAGAGAAAGCGGTAGAATCGGCAATCGAAACAGTCGCAATGCCGTAAAGTTCTTCGGCAGTATAAATCAGGTAGCAGCCGCGTTCATCTTGCTTGGGCGTTTGCGGAATGAGTCCCCATCTAGCATACACGCTAAAGCTGCCGAGGTAGTTCGCAAGCACGTACATGGAATAATCTTGATATTCGCCGTAGTACATGTTGGGCGGAACATCCACGCCTTCAGAAAATTCAATGTACCAACCTAAAAAGGAATAGCCTTCGCGAGAAGGATCTTTCAAATCGAAGCGGCCAGCGACTTCGTCGTAGCTTTCGGGATTTTCAGGATGGTTGATGCCGCCGTTCAGATTATAATTAATCGTGTAGGCGTTAGCCGACACTGCGGCTAACAGCATTAAGGACCCTAACACTGCGTAAACAGAACGAAACATTTTTTCTCTTCATCACTCAATGTGACAGAGTGAATATATATCAAAAAAATCCAGATTCTCATGGAACCTGGATTTTCCTTGGACATTAAACGTAATTTTACAAAATAATGTTATCTAAGATTTACCTTAGTCAAGTTACCCTTGCACTTAGCAAAATAGATGCCAAGCGGAAGGCCTTCAAGCGAGAGGTTGTTGGCAGCACGGCGCACCAACGCACCGTTCATGTCAAACAAAGTAATACTACCGTTCGCTTCGAGACGATTACCCACGCGGACTATCTGGCCCAAATTTGCGGCCTGCGACTTCGCCGCAGCAATCTTTGTCGGACTGGCAAAGTCTTCGACATGCGTGATTCCGTTATTCACGTAATCGGCAAGCCCATAAGCGTGACGCATGATGTTCAGAACTTCCAGATCGAACACGGAGCCGTCGGGTTCCGATTGCCTGCGGATAATCGTCATATTGTTTTCGCCCTCGTGGCCCGTATCCCAGGCGACAGGCACCACCTTGTGCTTGAAGGCAGATTTCATCAAGTAGTCATAATACGCAAGGCGCCCCTTGCGATGCTTGGCATACTTGTCGCCCGTCAGAACTCCCACGCGGTCGTTCGCGCCGAATTCGCCGATTAAGACAGGAACTCCCTTGTCGACAAAGTTCGTCTTCATTTTGCCGAACTGGTCGTCCATACGGTCGCCTGTACAGGGATCGCCCATGGCATTTGCCCAAGCATTATAGCCGCAGTTGTGTACGATGTCATCGCCAGTCGCCAAGTCTTCTGTACCCCAGTAATACTGCGGCTGCACGATTGCACCCCAATCGGCAGGCTCGTTCATGAGCGTGTATGTGTACGGATCGTAGTAATGCACCTCGACCATCAGGCGGTCTGCAATCACGTCTTTCGGCAACTTAGAAACCGGCATGACTTCGCAGGTGCGGTCCACACTTGTCGACGGTCCCTGAATCACGAGCGTACGGCTTGCATTGTTGCCACCGGTGGCGCGCACGGCATCCACAAAGGTCTGGTGGTATGTCATGAGAATTTCGGTTTCGTGCTTGTAATTGTCATCGGTAGTCGCAGGCTCGTTCGCACTCGCGAAAAGCAGGCGCTCGTTATAGTTCTTGAAGCGATTTGCAATCTGCGTCCAGTAAGCTTTCTGCTTTGCATTCACTTCGTCTTTCTTGTCGTCGCTCAAGTTACCCTCGAGCCAGCCGCCATCCCAGTGAATGTTCAATACAGTCACTAGTCCTGCGCGCATGCACATGTCCACGACCGTCTGCACCGAATCCATCCAACTTTCGTTAATCACGCCGTTTGTCGCATGACTATCCCAAGCGCACGGTATGCGAATGGTGCTAAAGCCGGCCGCCTTGACCGAATCGATATAGGCTTCGGTCGGGAACTTGTTGCCCCAACCGGTCGGATTCCCCGGCACTTCCATCGTATTACCGATGTTGATGCCGAAACCCATCTTCTCGAAAATTTGATTTGCAGTAGGGAGCGTCTCGGCAAACGAGAACGAAACCCCAGAGATGGAAGCGGCCACTGCCGCAGTCCTGAGAATGCTTTTAAGCATAAACAACCCTTTAGGGATGCACATGCAACCCTTATTTAAACAACCCAGCTAAAATATAATTCAAATGCAGAAAAAAACAAAAGTCCACGTCGGAAAAAGCGTGGACGATTTATCAAATAGGTAGGAACAACGACGCCCTGTGGGCATTACACGAAAACGACTTCGTTTCCGATGCGCGGGGATTCCGTG
>NZ_ONDD01000025.1 GCF_900316465.1 uncultured Fibrobacter sp.
CGACTTGACTTCGTATTCACTGTATGTTGACCACACGTCCTTATAGATTTCCTTCGACCGGAGTACCGAATTGTTGCAAAGCCAAATGGATACCGTTTCCGGAAGTTCATAGTACCGGTACCGGCGTTCCTCTTCTGGCAGGCCCATGAAATAGTCAGAACGGTTAAACTCGTACTTGCCGCGCAGTGTGAGGTACGAATTGTAGAGTTGCATACGGTCGAAGAAGAAAGCATGAACCTTGTTTTGCATCTCGATGTTGAGATACCGATTGTCCCTAGTGTGTACCCAGACGTCGAGGCGCGCGGGATCGTTTTCGGGCATAAAGATGTCGATGGGCTTCTCAAATTCGTATTCGAGGTCAACAATTTCATGGTCGCGGTCCAGCTGGAGCAGGCTGTTGAGTACGTCGCGGATTGTGTCCTTGTCGTCCATCAGGATGCGGAATGTCGCTGCGTATTTGGGCAACAGGAATTCCTCGCCATGCTCGTTTGTGACGATGTATTTTTTTGTTGAATGATTGGTATTGTCAGGCATGTGTTTCCTTTCGTGTTAAGTTACGGGCACCCCCTATTACCTAACACGCTTTTTTAGGGCGTTTGAATACCAATTCTTTGTAAAACTTTTGTAAAAACGCAAAAAGTTTGATTGTGGTGCCTGGTTGTGTCAGCCTTGCAAACGACGCTAATTGTCGCATGCTCAATCTATATTCGTGATGTTCCCCTAAAAGGAGTGCGTCATGAACAGATTGGAGAAACTAGAAATATCAAATGTCATCAATGATTTTCGTGCGGCTCTAGAAACTTTGGACCGCTACGACCACCAGCAACTGGAATTCCCGAAGACCGGTGTCGACTACAGCGAAACGAGTGGCCCCATCACCTACGAATTGGCGATGGAAGCGATTGCTGTGCTCAAGGAAAAATTTCGTGACAGCGGAATCTTCGGTGTTGAAAAGGATGCGTCTTTCAAGAGTTCCCTCGGACAAATTTACCAGACCTTCGACGGCAAGGAACTTTATCCGACCGTGCAGATGAAGGCGGCAACACTCCTGTATCTGCTTGTCAAGAACCACTCCTTTGTCGATGGCAACAAACGCATTGCTGCGTTCATTTTCTTGTGGTATATGTCACGCAACGATATCCTTTATCGTGTGGATGGCTCCAAAATCGTAAGTGATGGCGCCCTGGTCGCGCTCACGCTACTCATCGCTGAAAGTAAACCCGAAGAACGTGAAACCATGACCAAACTCATAGTGAACTTGATTATGTAAAAGTAAACGACATTAATTGTCGCCACCGCAACCTATATTCTTAGAAAAAGCGAGGTAATATGACTATCAAGGAATGCTTAAAATCATGTGGTTTAACGCGTGTGGCGAAAGGCGAAATTCTTGATGCAAGAATTGCTGCGGCGCTTGCTGAGCGTCCTCTTTGGGAATTGGTTGAAGAATCGAAGGAAGAACTTGGAGAGGCGTGGGACAAAATCATCGATTCGAGCCCGTATCGTAAACTCAAGTGGAGTTGTAGAAAAGATACTCCGTATGTTCTCGTGTATAACGATGTGGCGGAATTTCGGTCGGACGATGCTGATTGCCCCATGACGAAGGGGACGCTGCAGAAATTTTTTGATGGCTTTAGAAACGATGAATGGAAATTGCTTTCATGGCTCTCGAATATGCCGGAAAGTTGTGTGGAAAAGACCGTCAAGGTTTATCCAAATGGAGTTGTGGAGTATACAGAGGCTAACTCAATAACCGGTTCACTTTGTTTTATGCTGATTCCGCTGAAAGTCTGGCAGAATGCGGAAAATGCTTGAATGTCATTGTACTTGAAAAACGAGGGGTTATGATAAAAAGGCTTCTTAAAATAATTTAAAAGTCACTCCAAAGGAAAATAAAATTGTATGTAGGAGGCTTTTATGAAAGACTCATACTTTACGGATCCGCGAGACGGTGAAACCTACCGCACCGTGAAAATCGGAAATCGGATTTGGTTTGCCGAAAACTTGCGGCATAAATGCGAAGGTGCGCAGGCGTATGCCGGCGGCATGGGGTATTTGTGCTTGAATGGCGAAACGCCTCCTTACGATTGGAACTGCGACCCAAATGTGAAGAAATATGGCTTGTGCTACTACTGGAAATTTGCAGAAGCTGCAGTCCCCAAAGGTTGGCGCTTGCCGAACAATGATGATTGGCGAGACCTGTTTAATGCTGTCGGTGCAAAATGCGAAATGGGCGAGCATGGTGCCGAAACTTACCTCGGGGCGGCACTCGCATTAAAATCTAAAGATGGTTGGGAAGAAGACGAGTTGTTCCCTGTCGGCAAAAGCCTTGATGCGTTCGGCTTTACGGCGTATCCGGCAGGCTGCATGGAGGAATTCGGTTTTTGCGGAGCGCGCGGCAAACATACGCGTTTCTGGAGTTCCGTCGGGCAAAACAAGTGGGCGTATCGCGTTCGCCTAGACAATTGTTACGACGATGCCGTTCTCGACCGCTTTTGGAACGATTTTTCCTGCGCGAATTCAATTCGGTGCGTGAAAGACTGCTAAAAAGGAACTTATTCCAAGTTGGAACGCCCAAAATAACGTTTTTTGAGGGAAAACTATAGTTTTTGTGGGGATTTGTGCTCTTTTGTAGAAAATAGAATATATTTCTTTTTAAAGAAGAAGGAAAAAAATGGATAAAGAACCCGAAGTTTTAGATATGAATGGCGCATCCTCTTTGCAAAAGGGACTCGCCGTTTTCTTTGTCATCATGTCGCTGTTGTACACCGTGTCGCCCATCGACCTGGCGCCCGACGCAATTCCAGTAGTGGGCTGGCTCGATGATGTCGGCTTCCTTGTGACTGCGACAATGAATGCTGTTCAGCAGTTCACAAAGGACCAGAATAGCGCCATGGTGAAAATCCTAAAATACGCCAAATGGTTTATGGTCATCGCCGTCGTAATCGCTGCGCTGTTGCTCGGCGGTTTGATCGCTGCTATTGTGGCGTTGATTATGAAATAGAATCAAATGTTGAACAAATAACAAGGAGAAAAAAATATGGCCTTTTGGTTTATTCCCGTTGCTGTTGGTCTTGGTGTTACGGGCGCGGTAAATCGGTGGAGAAAAACTAAATTGGAGATAGCCGTTCTCGGACCAGAAGCTAGTGGAAAAACAACTCTTATTGAATTGCTCAGTAAGGGAAAAGTTGAGAATAGGCTTTATCGTCAAACTGGCATACAGGAAATCTGCCCTGAATTTGAAGCGTTTTGGACTAAGCCGAATATGTTTTTTTGTACAGATATTACTGTAAATTCTGATTCTCATTGGTGGCAGGAAATCAAAAATCTATTTCCTGATATAGGCAAATTTAAAAATAATGGGCAGGATATTCCTGGAGGGGAAGAAATTGTAAACAACTATGAAAAATTGATGGAGAAAAAAGATTTTGTTTTCTTTCTTATAAATGTGAAAGAATTCTTCGATAAAGAGGATGTTTCTGAAGACGTATTAGCAAGATTGGAATTCTTGAGCAGACATTATGAAAATGATATGTCAAAATTTATTGTGCTGGCAACCCACATAGATAAGGTCGGTAAAACGGAAGAAGAAATAAAGAATGGTATTAGAAACAAAGTAAAAGATAAACCATATTCAAACATTATTGGTAACTTGAAATGCATTAATCTTGTGGGTGATTCGGCAGGCGATGATATCAGAAAATGTTTTGGTGAATACGGAAAGAATTGAGGTACTTATGGAACGAGATTACGAAACATATTTTTGGATTCAAAAGAAAGACCTGAATGGAAAGAACATGGTCATAGTAAATGGGGCGTTTGCGACTTTCGAACAAATGCCCGATGAAGTCCGTGTTTTTCAGCCGAATTCCAGACAACAATATCAAAAACAAATAATCTCACAAACGAAAAAAATAAAAATAAGTTATTATTTATCTCATAGGCCTTTCCCTGCTCAGTCAAATAATTATATGGATGTCCAAACAATCTATATTGACGGCTGTGTCAATGATAAGGATTCTTCTAATCGTAATATTAGTTACAATTTCATTTTCAAGTCGTCAAGAGAAATTGAATCCGATGTGTTGGAAATAGTAGAAAAAGAATTTCTGAAATGCTTAGATATGTCTGGTACCTTGGAGTCATTTGATGTAGATGATTTTCATACTTCTATGCTAAAAGTGGATGTGAAAAAGATAAACAATTGGAAAAGTAACCTTGTAAAAAGGGAATTTGGTTCGTGGTTTAGTAAAAAAAATTGGAAAGAAGGGTGTATTACGGTGGCTTCTATAGTTGCGTCGGCTTTGACGACGACTGCTGTTCGTGAATTAATCAAGAAAAAGGGAATGAAAAAATGATGGACGAAACAAAAAAGATGCTTGTGGTACAAAGCAAAGAAAAAGCAAGAAACTATAAATGGGAGAACGAGTATAAAAATACCAATATGCTTGACATTGATGTTTTGTCCTGCGAATCGGTAAAAAGTAGAAATCTTGTTTTCTCAAATGGACAGGGCTCAGTGCCGCCAATGGAGGGACAAGCCTACATTCAGAATCCCTATAATCCGCAAGAATACATTGAGCAATCCAATCATCTCTTAAAAGATTTTGAAAAAGAACGATTGAATAAGTATTTTGATCTAGCACATAGATTGGGAGCAACCAAAATTAGTTATTCTGGCGGCGAGTCTAGCAAAGAACGAGGTACTAAAAAATATAGCGCGAATAGAGTGCAGACCTTTATGGAGCAAATAGGCTTGGAAGAAGAAAATTATTCTTTTACGCAAAAATTTAAGAAGTTCGAAGGGTATGATCAAAGAGCGTATGAATCGGCGAAATTTTTTGTAAGAGAAAATCATCTTGATCGGGACGCTGATTTCACGTTGTTGCTTTCGGGAAGGGATCCTTCTAAAGGATTGTTGGAAAGTTTGGAGGTGAAATACTCGTTCCGGAAAACTGCATCTAATATATTTACTCTAGCAGCAAATTTTGACGGACTTGCTAAAGCGATTGGAATGACTTCTCCTTTAGCCGTTCTTTTGCCGGCGGGAATAGATGTAAAAATGACAAAAGAAATCTTGGTATCAAAAGAAGTTCATCTGACAATTGACTTTGATTAAGAGACTACATAATAAGTTGTCAATGTCTCAAAAATTCTACTGTAAATATTGCGGAATAGGCTTCCCTTCAGTTTTTGCGTTGGTCAATGCTCGTTGTGTCAAGCAATCGAGTGGTATGAACCATGTGCTGTATGAGGGCTCCGAAAAGTCCAAGTACACTTGCAAATATTGCGGGCTGCAATTCCCAACGATATTTGCCATGGTAAATGCTCGTTGTCTAAAGAGTCCGGCAAAGGGCGGTCACGAACCGGCTCTATAAACAATTGGAGGCGATGTGTCCAATACATCATATGATTCAAAATTCCAATTTATTCCCTTCTATAAAACGCACCCTTATATGATGCCGTTTGTGGGGGATGATTACGAATCTTCGGAACATAAAAAGCTTTTGCTGATAGGCGAAAGTCATTATATGCCCGAAGGCTCTACTGTACACCATGATGTGAATTCGTGGTACGGAAATCCTGTGTTGACGGGTGATGAACAGGATTGGTGTAATACTCGCGGAACCCGCGAGGGCAAAAGTGGACGTTTCGGAAAAGAAATTGATCGTTGCTTGAATTTGGTACTGCCTAGTGATGGCAATGGTTGGCATCAGGTGGCGTTCCTCAATTATTTCTTGCGTCCGGCTGATTGCACAACAGGAATTGATGACTTGTGGAATTCCTATGGTGGCAAGGATGTTGACTGCGAACAGGCTATTCGTAATTTCATCAAGGTGCTTGATATTCTGAAACCAGATTTATTCGTTTTCTTGAGCTCTACGGTGTGCAAACAGGCGGAAGGTTTTGATTATCCGAAGTATTTCGGTGGAAATCTTTGGGATTGGACAAAATCCCACGGAATCGTTGATTATATCTATACGAATCATCCATCTAGTGTCCATTGGAACCAGACCATGTCAAAATATGAAAAGGCTCGTGGTATGACGTCGCGGGACTTCTTCTGCGCATGGCTTAAGGAAAAATGGCTAAGATAGAAGAGAATCTTGTTGTTGAAAGATTGTTTGTGCGCGACGTTAATTGTCGTGCATTTCTTTATATTACAAAAAAGTGCGGTGCTTTATGATTGATGATGAAAAAGGTGATGTCAGCTTGAATATAATCTATGAATTTTTATCAGCGTTAGAAACTTTAGACCCCTGCGATCATCAGTAATTGAATTTCTTACTGATGTGACGAAAAAATATATATTGGCAAAAGGTGAAATTTTTTATTGGGAGAAAATTCATGTTTAGTTCTTCATTTGATTCTGCTTTTAGAACGATACCGTTCTATAAAAATCATGAGTTTATGTTGCCAGCTGTTGGAGTGAACTATGAATCAACGAAACACAAGAAACTCTTGCTTGTTGGAGAAAGCTGTTATATGCCAAAGGCTTCCTTTGTGCATCATAATGTGAATTTGTGGTATGACAATTATTTAAGCCTTGGAGAAAAACTCTCAGACTGTGAATTAAAATGCTGCGATTTACGTGGGGCGCGTAGTGACCCAAGAAATAAATACCGGCAAAAAATTGATAGTGCAATTAAAGAAGTTTTCCCAGACGCATTGGGTGGTGCTTTTGAGGAGATTGCTAGTTATAATTATTTCTTGCGACCGGCTGACAATGACAATAGAAAAACTTTTAGGTGTACAGAAATGGATTGCAGAGAATCAGTACATACATTTTGTAAGCTCATTGAAATATTAAACCCTAATCATGTTGTTTTTACAAGTAAACTTGCGTTTGATCATGCGGAAACAATTGATATTTTTAAATATCTTGGTTGTTATTTGTGGGATTATTTGGCAAAATACAATATAGGCTACTCATTTACATACCACCCTTCTAGTCTTTGGTGGAATCGTATTCGCCACATAAAAACTGGAAGTAGTGATGATTACTTTCGCGGTCTAACGAGTAGGCAGTTCTTTATAGATGAATTGAGAAAGAACTGGTTGACTAAAGACTAATTTGAACTTTTAATGCCTGCGACATCTATTGTCGTGCGCTTCTTTTATATTGCATAGTAGAATCAAGAGGGTTTGCTATGCAATTACATTATCAAAATTCCGCTGAGAATTATTTCGGGAATACGCTGAATCGGTTGGATGGGGAGTCGCCTGCGGCGAAGGCGGAGTTGAGGACTTCTTTTATCGACTTGAAGATTATGGAATACTGGGTGCGTTTTATGCGGGCGTATCCGGATGGTTCCTGTCGCAGTTTTTGCGAGAATTATTTGCCGATCCGTTATTATGGCGAATTTGCGGATCGTGTTTACGAGATTCGCAACCAGGTTGATTTTTCGAGTACTATCAGGACTTCGATTGATGACAAACATTATGGGGTGCGGGAGCTTTTGGAGGCGTATCACGAAACCAGGATTGTTCGCTTTGCTCAGCATTTTTTTGAGATCATGGCTTATTTGGAGCGTGCGAACGATTGCTTGCGACCGATTATCGTACAGATGATTGAGAATTGCGTGAAAGAAAAGCTGGCGAAAGGTTGTTCGCCCGATGATGAAGCATTACAGCGTGTTTTTGAATTAAAGCGTCTTTTCCATTTGTCGGATGAGGCGGTGGAACTGGTGCTTTATTTGTGGCTTCGGAACCATCAGCGACTGTATTTGAGGCTAGAAAACATTCGGGTGAAAGAGGGGGAAACTTTTGACCCGAATGAGCGTGGTGCCTTTAGTCGGATTGCCTTGCTGACGGGGCTTGATGGCACAACGCTTCAGGAACTTTGTTCCAAGGAGAGTCCGCTTCTTAAGTTCCAGCTGATCCAAATGGAAGAATCGTTCCGCAATACGGATTTGAGAATCAAACGCAAGGAATTGTACCTAGCGGACGACGTGAGCAATTATCTGTATGGTTTCTCAGATATGTCGCAGATTATGGATTTCAGACCGGCAGCAAAACCGTGTGTCCCCTATGAGCAGATAGTCAAGACGAATCCGCAGGCGTCTTTTATTTTACAGATGCTGAAATCGCACCAGATGGGCACTCCGCTGAACATTCTTTTTTATGGTCGCGAGGGAACGGGCAAGACGGAACTTGCTAAGGCGATTGCGCAAGAGTTGAATGTTACGCTGCTTTCGGTGGGCATCGGTGAAGAATCGATGAGCGAGGAATCTCTTTTGCAGACTCGCTTGCGCTCGATGCTTTTGGCCGATTGGGAATGTGAGCGGAGTGGCGGCATCATCTTGATGGATGAGGCGGACTTGGTCTTGAATAAGGCAGAAAAGGGTCTGCTGAATATTATTTTCGAGAGCCTGAAAACGCCTGTTATTTGGATTACGAATAATATCGCGATGATTGAAAATAGCACCCGCCGCCGTTTCGATTACTCGCTAGAATTTTTCTCGTTCAGCAAGAGTGAACGCATTGCGATTTGGCAGTCCGTACTGAAAACGCAGCAGGCGGAATCGATGATGCGTAGCGAAGAAATTGAATGTGTCGCTAAGGAAATTCCGGTGATGGCAGGTAGCGCTACTTTGGCAGTTCGGCTTGCGCAGCGGATGCAGTCTCAGGATATGTCGCCTTTAAATGTGGTTCGCGAAGTTGCGTCTTCGCATGCGAAACTTTTGGGTATATCGACTTTGCCACAGGAATCAAGGCCAGATTATAATTTGGATTGCGTCCGTATTTCGAGCGGGGATATTCGGAATGTGGATTATGTCGTGCCGATGCTCAGGAATTTTGATGCTCGTTGGAAGGAGTCAAAGACCTCGGGGCACAGGGAAAACCTGAATATATTCCTGTATGGCCCTCCCGGTACCGGAAAGTCGGCTTTTGCAAAGCATGTCGCGCATGACATTCTAGATCGCGAGATTATCGTGAAACGGGCAAGCGATATTCTGGGGCGCCATGTGGGTGAAAGTGAACATAACGTTAGCGCCATGTTCCGTGAAGCGGAACGGAGTGATGCGATTCTGTTTATCGACGAGGCGGACAGTTTCTTTGAAAATCGTGGCAACGCGAAAAATCATTGGGAAGTGACCCTGGTGAACGAGTTTATTTGCCAGATGGATTCCTTTAACGGAATGCTGATTGCCGCGACAAACTACGAGAATGTCTTGGATTGGGCGATTCGCCGACGCTTTCAGTTGAAGCTGGCGTTCGACTATATGGATTCTCCTCAAATTTCAAAAACTTGGACAGCATTTTTCGGGGGCCATTGCCCCAAGGAAATTCTTCGCTGCGACAATGTGGCGATTAGCGACTTTCAGAATGTGCGTCGCAAGCTAGAATATGTGCCTACTGAGTTACGGACGAAAGAACTCATCTTGCAGAACATGCTCGAAGAAGTTGCCAATAAAGATGACCATCAAGGCCGTAGGCTGGGGTTGTAGAAAAATATACAAACATATTGCTTTTGTAATGTGTTTATACTATATTTAGTAGTTGTATATCGTTTGAGGTCTGTATGGCGACATCAATATTACAAATACGCGTTGATGACAAGTTGAAAGACGAGGTCTCCGACTTGTTTGAAAGTCTAGGAATGGACATTCCTACGGCCGTTCGCATTTTTTTCAAACGTGCGGTAATTGAAAGAGGGTTGCCGTTTAAGGTGTCCGAACATCCTACGATGAGTGAATCTTCTGGACTTATGTCGGCATTACGGGCGCTCAATGATGATGCATTGAAAAACGGCTCTGCAGGGATGAGCGAAGAAGAAATTGAAGAGGAAATTAAAGCGGCAAGAGCGGAGAGAAAAAAACGTGTATTGCGCAGTCGTTGATACGAATATATTGGTCTCAGCCGCCCTTGCGACAGATCGTCTGCAATCGGTTCCTTATGCGGTTTTTCAAGGTATTTCAAAACACCTTTTTACGCCGATTGTTGATGAAAATATTGTTGAAGAATATTGTGAAGTGATGAGCCGTTCTAAATTCAGGTGGAATGTTTCATACGGTCAACGCTTTGTGGATGAAATTTTAAAATACGCTATAAATGAGCCTGTCGCGCCGACGGACTTTACTTTGCCAGATGTTGATGACAGAATCTTTTATGATGTAGCTTTTGCTCATCGTGATAAAAATGCTTATATCGTTACGGGTAATATAAAGCATTTTCCTAACGTTCCTTTTACGATAAGTGCTCGAAATTTTCTGGATTTGATAAATCCCGTTCAATCGCAAATGTTTGTAAATGATGTCTCGGTTTCTTATTCCGCATCCACTCTTATGTCCGCGTTACAAGCCTTGAATGAAGATGCTTTGAAAAACGGCTCTGCAGGCATGAGCGAAGAAGAGATTGAAGAGGAAATTAAAGCGGCAAGAGCGGAGAGGAAATAGGAAGTCCAATAAAACGATATTTTCCACGATGCCCATTTTCACTAAGTACATCCAGAACGAAGAACATTACTCCGAAGTGATTTCACGAATCATGTCGGTCCGCAATAACTTGTGGATTGGTACTGCCGATATCAAGGATGTGTATGTGAAACAGGATGGTGATGCCATTCCGTTGCTGGGGCAACTTGCTACACTTTTGAAACGCGGCGTGGGCGTGCGTTTGATTCATGCGAAGGAGCCTGGCCCGAATTTTCGCGAGGACTTTGACCGCTTTCCGATTCTGGTGACGGATTTGGAGCGCGTGATGTGCCCGCGAGTGCATTTCAAGATGATGATTTTTGATCTTGAAACGGCTTACATCGGGTCCGCGAATTTGACGGGTGCGGGAATCGGCATGAAAAGCTCTCTACGCCGTAACTTCGAGGCGGGAATCCTCACGAATGACCCTGCGCTTGTCGAACCTGCTATAGAACAGTTCGATACGTTGTGGATGGGCTCGCATTGCAAAAAATGTGGTCGCCAAGAATTCTGCGGCGACAGGATTAAGTAGACTTCCTTTCGTACAGTTTCACCAAGTCTTTAGCGCTATCGAGTACCATTTGGCGGAGCTTAGCGGGCTTTAGCACTTCGGCAATGGAGCCGTAGTACATGACCCATTGCTTGAGCAGGCCGTTCACGGCGACTTTCATGGTCACGTGGATGTCGCCACAATCCAGTTCCTTGATTTTCATGCTGGGGTGGTAGGGACGTTCTTGCAGAAAGTTCTTGGCGTATCCCGGGAAATAGATGACGACTTTTTCTTCTTGTTGGTCTTGGTCGCCGGACAGCAGCGTACCGGTGCGGATTCGTTTACGGAGAATGTCGACAACTTTCGGATCTTCGACGAATTGTTCGCGCAAGAGCTTTACGGATTGAATGCGGCGGAGCTTGAGGGCATATGTTTTGTCAGGGTGGTGCTGCGATACGCAGCCGATGTAGATTTCGCCCTGATTGATGGCGACCATCAGCGGAATGCGTGGCTTGTTGGTGATGGCACCCCAGTTGTCGGTGTAGGTGATTTGTACTTTCTGTTTTTTGCGAATGGCGTCAAGGATGACTGGCAGGTTTTTGCCGACGTTTTCGTCAACGCTCGGGGGCGTTCCCATGAACAGAATACGCCCGTTCAGTTCCTTCGCGTAATGGGCCAGGGTGGATTGTTCGCGTGCAGGCAAATCTTGTGTGATTCGTTTGGTTAGGTCTTCGATGAGGTTCGAGGTCGCGGGGTAGATGTTCGCGATGCGCTGCAGGAACATGAAGTGCAGTAGCGTGTCGCCAAATTCCGGGAATATGAGCTTGTTTGCGCGTTCAAGTGCCACCTGGTAATAGGTCTTGCCGCTTTCGACAGAGCGCTTGATGTAACCGCCCTCGATTTCGGAGAGTGCGTGCATGTCACGCTGCACGCTCCGCAGGTCTTCTTCGCGAATGTCTAAATGCCGCATGATGTCGGCGACGCTGTAACGGTTGTTGTAGTGCGCCATCATGTAGACGAAAATTCGTATCATTCGTTCGCCGCGAGCCTGATCTGCCATAAAGCCTCCTGCAAAATGCAATCCCCGCGAGGCGGGGAGTATTTTTTAATATACAAAAGGTAGACGACAATAGTTGTCGTCTTTTGGTGCAAAAGTAGTTCGTTTGCCGAAGCATGGAGGCTGCTTGGCCTTTGCTAAGGAATCAGAAAAATTCTAAATTTGGCCCTGTCATGTTTTTTAGGAAACATTTGGGGCTTATTTTTGGATTTGGAGTGGCGGTTATTGCGCTTGCCATGGTCTACCTATCTACTCGTCCGCTTATCCCGTTGGTCGTTCGGGAACAGATCGAAGCCGATATTGAAAAATGTGGCGGGCAACTGAAAGAGACTCGCTGTGCGGTAAGCGGTGTAGACGACTGGATTTTCTTGCAGGAAAGTCTTGTCAACCTGGTGGTGGACTGGAAAGAAAACTTGAATTCTTTTGTAGCCTTCAATGATTCGCTGGAAGCGCGCGGTATCAAGTTGGTGGTCGTGCCTGTTCCAGACAAGCTACAAATCGAGGCGGAACATTATTCGGAAAAATTGTCGGGAGGAATAGTCGCTCCGCAATATGAAGAATGGGTGGATGCATTGCAAGACGAAGGCGTTGTCGTTGTCGATGCGGTAGAGGAGTTTCTTGAAAAGAACGAAGAAACGCCCATGTTCGAGGCGTACGAAAGCCATTATACAAGTGCCGGTCGGCAGGTTCTTGCCCAGATGATTGCCGATACCATCAACGAGATGAACTTGGATATTCCGAGAGAAGAATGGTTCCTGCGCGACACGATTGTTCCCGGCACCGGAAATCTTTATCACTTGAAGTACAATTCTTACCCTGATTACGATGTGCGCGTGTTAAAGACCGTGGATGCGGAAGGAAAACGCTACCGTGGGTCCAAAGACGCTCCCATTGTGATAATCGGCGACAGCAATGCCGATTTTGGCTGGAACAGCTCTTCCAATATAGGCGCCTACATTGCGCAGGCGACTGGGATAGAGACGTTTACGCGTAGCCGTATTGGTGGCGGAAACTATGGTCCGACCTTGTTCAAGGACCGTTCAGAATTCCTGGAAGGGAAAAAGATGGTGGTCTGGGTGTTTGATGGCCGTGAACTTTACGGCGATTTCAGCATGCCAGAATTCTAGTTTCGGAATTTTTATTCCAGCATAATTGTGAACGGGCCGTCGTTCGTGAGACTCACCTGCATGTCGGCACCGAATTTCCCTGTCTGTACGACGGGGATTTCTTTTTTGCATTCAGCGATAATGTATTCGTAAAGCTCGTTTGCAAGTGCCGGGTTGCCGGCTCCGTTGAAGGTCGGTCGGTTGCCTTTGTTGCAGTTGGCGTAAAGCGTGAACTGCGAGACGAGCAAGAGCTCGCCGCCCACATCCTTGATGGAAAGATTCGTCTTGCCGTTTTCGTCGGCAAAGATGCGCAGCGCAAGCATCTTGCGGATAAGCCTGTCGGCTATTTCCTTGGTGTCGTCTTCGCCCACGCCGATTAAAATCATGTAGCCCTTGCCGATTTTCCCGACAGTTTCGCCTGCGATATCCACCTGGGCGTTCAATACTCGCTGAATCAAGAATTTCATATTACTCCGCGCTAGCCAATGCCTTCTTGTAGATGTCCTGCATCACGAGGCCCGCAATCATGAATCCAAAAATAGCGGTGGAGTGCGACATGGTGCCGTTGATTTGCGCCTTGCTGCTGCACCATTCGTGATCGACCAGGTTTGCATTCTGGAGTTCGGCTTCGCTCCTTTCGTGGCGCACCTTGGGGCACATGCAGGCGTCCGTTCCGCAAGAGGAATTCTTGCCGCGGTTTTTCAGGAGTTCGTCGCTGTAGACGCATAGCACTTTTTTCTTGAGAGCCATTTTCTTTTTCTTGAACTTGTCGCGCAGGGCGCGGGCGAGCGGGCAACCGGCGACTTTCCAGAATTCGGCGACCTTGATTCGTGTGGGGTCCATCTTGAGGGCTGCCCCCATCGAAGAGAAAACGGTTGCCTTGGTGCGTGTGGCGTGCCATAGCAGCTGCATCTTGTTTTCGAGACTGTCGATGGCGTCGATGATGTAGTCGAAGGTGTCTAGCTGGAACTTCTCGGTATTCGCTTCTTCGTAGATGTCTTGGAGTGCTACGATGTTGGCGTGCGGGTTGATTTCGAGTAGGCGATTTTTCAGCACGTCCACCTTGACTTGCCCCACGGTTTTCGTGGTGGCCATCAGTTGGCGGTTCACGTTGGTGACGCACACGCGGTCTGAATCAACGAGTACGAGTTCCTTGATGCCGGAACGCACCAGGCTTTCGGCGCACCAGCTGCCGACTCCGCCGAGACCGAAGATGATGACGCGCTTCTGGTAGATGTCGCCCATCACGTCGTCTCCGAGCAGGAGCGATGTGCGGTTAAAGATGCCTTTCTCGATTCCCATACGAGTCCCGGTTAGCCGAAGAGTCGGAGGACGCGCTTGATGCCTGCGATAAAACGGTCGATGTCGCGCTTCAGGGTGTACGCGCCAAAACTGAGTCGAAGCGTGGCGTCGACGCCGAAGCGGTCCATGACAGGTTGGGCGCAGTGGTGCCCGCTGCGGACGGCTACATTCTCTTCGTCGAGAATCATGGCGGCGTCGCTTACGGCGATGCCGTCGAGTGTAATACTGATGAGAGCGCCGCGTTCCTTCGGGTTGCCGAGAACTTTCACCTGCGGAATCTGGGCGAGTTGTTCCAGCGCATACTGCGTAATTTCTTCTTCGTGCTTGCGGATGTTCTCGATGCCTACGGTGTTAATCCATTCAATGGCCTTGCCGAGCCCGATGACTTCGGCAATCATGGGCGTTCCAGCCTCAAAGCGGGCGGGAACGTCGGCGTATGTCGTCTTTTCGAAGGTCACGTTCTTGATCATTTCGCCACCGCCGTGCCAGGGGGGCATGCTGTCGAGAACTTCGTACTTGCCATAGAGTACGCCTACGCCGGTAGGGCCGTACATCTTGTGTCCGCTGAAGGCGAGGAAATCGCAGTCGAGCTTCTGCACGTCGATCTTGATGTGGCTAGAACTCTGGGCGGCGTCAATCAAAATTTTGGCTTGCGGGGCGAGCTTGCGGACGGTCGCGATAATTTCTGCAATGGGGTTCACGGTACCGACGGAATTGCTCACGTGGGCGACAGCCACCATCTTGGTACGCGCATTCAACAGCCCGGGAAGCTTGCTCAGGTCTAAATCGCCGCTGTCCAAAACGGGAATCACCTTGATCTTGGCGCCCTTCATTTCGGCGACAATTTGCCAGCTCACGATGTTGGCGTGATGCTCAAGTCCGCTAATCAGAATTTCGTCGCCGGCTTCGAAGAACTTGCGACCATAACTCCACGCCACTAGATTGATGCTTTCGGTGGTGCCGCGGGTGAATACGATTTCGTCTTCGGTTTTGGCGTTGATGAACTTGGCCACGTTCTTGCGGGTGGCTTCAAATGCTTCGGTAGTGCGAGCGCTCAGGCGGTATACGCCGCGTTTTACGGAACTGTAGTGCTCGCGGTAAAAGTCGTTCATTACGTCGATGACGCAGTCGGGCTTTTGCGTGGTGGCCGTGCTGTCCAAGAAGGCGAGCGGCTTTGCGTCCTTATCGCCTGCGACGAGCATCGGAAATTCGTTGCGGATTTTTTCAGCATCAATCATGCGCCCAAATATAGAAAATGCAAAAAGGAATTTTCTGTACCGGGCTATATGTTTGTTTTATGACTGGCTATAAACCGCTAATCACTGTCTACTTCTTACTGCCTACTTCTTACTTTTTCTATATTTGTTGCGGAATTTTTTGTGAGGGTTAAAATGAAAATTCTTAGAGGTGTGTTATTTTTGGGAGTTCTTGCTTTGGGCGCTACAACTACATTTGCCCAGCCGGAACTTCGCGATGCTATTGATAATGGCGATATTGCAACAGCCCAGAAGATTGTGAAGAAGGGCGCTGCCGAAGAAATCTATTGTGGCAAGCTTTCGCCTACCGATGCGGTCAAGGTTTACGAAAAAATCTTCAAGGCCATGCCTTACGAATCGTTCTCGAATTGCCAATCGCAATTCTCTTACGGTTACGGCACCAAGGTTTGCGCCAACGCCAAGGCCATGGATGCATGTACCGAAGTGATTTCATTCTTGCTCCTGGAAGGCGAATCGGGCAACACGAAGGCTCTTGAAACTTTGGAATCGGTGGCTAAGGTTGCCCTGAAGACGAAGGGCTATTCCAAGCCGGTCAAGGTTGACGCCGACACAAGCATTTGGGTACCTTGCCCCAAAAAGAAGGGCGAAGCCCGTGACAAGTGCATTGAAGAATGCTATGAAAAGGCTGGCAGCCTACGCGACACCATTCGCGAAGCCGCTTGCGCTACCAAGCCGGAACACTTTGTCGATACGACTATCAAGGTGACGGTTCCTTCTCCGCTTTACGAAAAGCTCCGCAAGGGCTTGCTCGAAGGCTACTGGAAGACTCCGAAGAGCGCTGCTGAAAAGTATTCGAAGATTATGCAGGCCTCTGCCAAGGCTCTCTCGATTCCGGATACGGCGATCATTAACCTGGCTTACGTAGACCGCTGGGCCGACAAGCACAAGGCCGACTCTACGGCTCTCCCGGGTGGCGAACTCTTCCGTTTCTGCACGTCTTGGCAGCCGGCGGTGGACTCTATCTTGGGTGCCAAGGAATTTGAAACCCGTTGCCCGGTGTTCGAATCGTTCGTGGACAATCGCGATGGCCAGACTTACAGGGTTAAGGAAATCAATGGCACGCGCTGGTTTGTGCAGAACTTGAACTTTGCCATCGAAGAAAATTCCATGTGCTATGACCGCGAAGAAGAAAACTGCGCTACTTATGGTCGTCTGTATACGCAAGAAGCTGCTTTGACGGCTTGCCCCGAAGGCACTCGTCTTGCAACCGATGACGATTGGAAAATGCTTGAAATTTATGCCGGTGGTGCAAATGAAGCGGCAGTCCGCCTGCGTAGCAATGGCTCTGATGATTATGCCTTTACGGCCATGTTCGGTGGCTATGCTAACAAGAACGGCATCTCGGTGATTCAGGGCGAAGGTGCTTATTTCTGGACGAGCAAGGATGTGGGTGACGGTCGCGGTATTGCACGCTCCATGTTCAACACCGACAAAGAAGTGTCTGCTATTCCGGTTGACAAAAAGTTCTGGCTCTCTGTGCGCTGCGTCGTGAATGCGGCTCCTGCAGAAGAATCCGCTCCCGCTGCCGCCGAGTAACTAGCAATGTCTTTTAAGCCGACCTGCGACCGCGATTCTTGGGTAAAGCGTCAAGCCTTGATGAACAAGGTGCGTCGCTTCTTTGAAGGTCGCGGAGTGCTTGAAGTGGAAACGCCGACGCTTTCGAATGCGGGCGGTACCGATCCTCAGCTAGACTACTTTGAAGTCGAGGGCGAGCATTTCATGATGACGAGCCCCGAGTTCCACATGAAGCGCTTGCTTGCGGCAGGTTTCGGTGATATCTTCCAGATTACAAAGTCTTTTCGCAAAGATGAATTCGGTGCCCACCATAACAATGAATTCAGCATGGTGGAGTGGTACCGCGTCGGCATGCCGCAAGAAAAGTTGATGGACGAAGTCGAGGCGCTCGTTTCTGAAATTATAGGCAAACCGATTAACGCTCGCCGCACGCGCTGGATTGATGCGTTCAAGAATTATGCGGGCGTGAATCCGCTGACGGCTTCGGGCGAAGAATTTGCCGCAGCCTGTACGGTCCGCGATATCCCGCTCCCGGCCGATGGCACGACCATGTCCCGCGAAGACTGGTGGGATTACCTGATGGTGTTTGCGGTGGAACCCGAGCTAGCCAAGAACGGTCCCGAGTTCATTCTGGATTACCCGCAGTCGCAAGCGGCTCTCGCGCAAACGTATGTGGGCGAAGACGGCTACACTTGGGCTCGTCGATTCGAACTGTTCGTAGACCAGGTGGAACTTTGCAACGGCTACACGGAACTTACCGATGCTGCGGAACAGCGCAGGCGCTTTGCTGCGGATCTTGAAATCCGTCGCGGCATGAACAAGCCGCAACCGCCGATTGACGAAAACTTCTTGGCGGCGCTTGAATCGGGAATGCCCGCCTGCTCTGGCGTGGCGCTAGGTCTAGACCGATTGTTTATGTTAGCAATGGGAAAGTCCGAAATCAAGGACGTAATTCTTTTCCCGAGCCCTATTGCTTAAGGGCTTTTTCAATTAACTTTCGCATCTGATTCTCGTCGAAGTCGCCGACGTTGATTTTCACGATGCTGTCCTGTGGGTTCACAAGGTAGGTCACGGGAATGACGCCCGGGTTGCCGAGTGCATTCATCATGTCGTAATTCCAATGGAATGTTGTCCACTTGATGCCTGCGGCCTTGTTGTATTTTGCTCCGATTTTAGGCGAGTCGTCTTCGTTCACCATCAAAATCTTGAAACCTCTGTCGGCAAATTCTTCGTCAAGTTTCTTGAGGTGGGGGAGCTCGGCGCGACAGCCGGGGCACCACGAGGCGGTGAGTGCGATTAGGGTGACCGTCCCTTTTTCGGCTTGATAAGTTGAAAGACTTCCGTCAAGAAGTTTCCCTTTGAAATCGGTGATTTTGGTGGGTGCTGCCTGAAAGTGTTCCTGCCCGCATGCAGAAAACAGGAATGCCGTTGCCAAAAGCAGCGTGCAAACCGCAGAAAAAACACCTCGTGAGGAGGTTATTTTACGCCCAAGTTCCATTCTAGAATAATAAAATAGCGTTTTTTTGAAAAAATGTGCGTTTTTGATGAAAAAATTGGCCTTTTTTAAGTTATATTCTTAAGCATGGCATACAATATTCAAGATCTTCTTTCTGAAATGGTCCAGCGTGGCGCTTCTGACTTGCATATTACGGCAGGTGCGCCCCCTCTCATTCGACTTTCCGGCAAGCTCACGCCTATTGGCGAAGACAAGCTGAAACCGGACGAAACCATGCGCATGACCTATAGCTTGATGAACGAAGGCCAAAAGAAGACGTTCGAACAGCAGAAGGAATGCGACTTTTCTTTCGGTATTGCAAACCTCGCTCGTTTCCGTGCGAACGCTTATTTGCAGCGCGGTTGCGTGGCTTTGGCCTTGCGTATTATTCCGCTTGAAATCAAGACCTTTAAGGATCTCGGCCTCCCGAAAATTATGGCCGAATTCACGACCCGTCCGTCTGGCCTTGTGTTGGTGACGGGTGCTACCGGTTCCGGTAAGTCTACGACCTTGGCTGCCATGATTGACAAGATCAACAAGGAACGTCACGACCACATTCTGACGGTGGAAGACCCGATTGAATTCTTGCACAAGCATCAGGGTTGTATGATCAACCAGCGCGAAGTCGGTAGCGATACCAATAGCTTTGCCCAGGCGCTTAAGATGGCGCTTCGTCAGGACCCTGACGTGGTGCTTATCGGCGAAATGCGTGACCTTGAAACGATCCGTGCCGCCCTTACCATTGCAGAAACGGGTCACTTGGCTTTTGCAACCTTGCATACCAACTCTTGCGTGCAGACCATTAACCGTGTGGTTGACGCGTTCCCGAAGGGTGAACAGCAGACCGTGCGTACGCAGCTTTCGTTCGTGCTGCAGGGCGTGATATGCCAGACCCTTATGCCGCGCATTGGCGGTGGCCGCGTGATGGCTTACGAAGTCATGAACGTGACTCCGGGTATTCGTGCCCTGATTCGCGATGACAAGGTGCACCAGATTGAATCGATGATTGAAATCGGTCAGAAGTTCGGTATGAACACCATGAACATGTGCTTGTGCGAACTGGTGAAGAACCATAAGGTTGACCGTTTCGACGCGCTTGCCCGTTCTCCGAGTCCGGACCAGCTGGAACAGTTGTTTGTGAAAGAAGGTGTGTAGCTTATGGCAGAATTCCTTTATAAGGCAACCAATAGCCAGGGTAACAATTTCGAAGGTACCCTGGAGGCTAAGGATAAGGCTGAAGCCGAAGCGCTCTTGATGCGCAGACGCCTCATCATTGTAAGCCTCAAGAAAAAGCCGACTGAAATCAAGATCAAGATCGGTTCGGGTATTAAGCCTGCAGAAATTGCCCGCTTTACCCGTATGTTCTCTTCGATGAGCTCTGCAGGTCTTCCGATGTTGCAGTGCTTGAACATTCTTGAAACACAGTGCGAAAACCCGGAACTCAAGGCTGTGGTCCACAAGATTACGCAGTCGATTAACGGTGGTTCTTCGTTGGCTGATGCCTTGGCCCAGCACCCGAAAGTGTTCAGTACCTTGTATACGAACATGGTGGCTGCAGGTGAAGCGGGCGGTATCTTGGATGGTATCTTGGCCCGTTTGGCAGAAACTCTTGAAAACAACGAACGTCTAAAACGCAAAGTGAAAAAGGCTTTGACTTACCCGGTGATGCTTATTATCGTGGGTATCTTGGTGGTGATTGCACTTATGACCTTCGTGGTGCCGACGTTTGCTGAACAGTTCGCGGCATTGGATGCAGAACTGCCGGCTCCGACACTTGCGGTGATGGGTATTTCTGACTTTATCCGCGATAATGGTGCGTTCCTATTTATTGGTGCAATTCTCTTGGGAGTTGGCTTCAAGGTGGCCATGCGTGTGCCTGCGGCCAAGTTTGCCTGGGACGGATTTATGCTGAAGGTGCCCAAGCTAGGTGACCTTCAGATTAAATCAACAACGGCTGGTTTCTCGAGAACGCTTGGTACTTTGTTGAATGCCGGTGTGTCCATCATGGATTCCTTGAAAGTGGTTGCCTCGACAGTGACGAACAAAGTGGTTGAAAAGGGTATTAATAAGATTGCAATCGGTATTGCCGGTGGTAAGAGTATTGCCGATCCGATGCAAGATACAGGACTTTTCCCGCCCATGGTGATTCAGATGACTGGCGTGGGTGAAAAAACAGGTAACCTGGGCGGCATGCTTTTGAAATTGGCAGACTTCTACGATGAAGAAGTGGACGCTGCAGTGGATTCCGTGGTGGGCATGATGGAACCTTTGATCATCGTGTTCCTTGGTGGCGCTGTCGGTGGCCTTCTAATTGCAATGTATATGCCGATGTTCTCCATGAGCGATAACGTCAAAGGATAAAATTTCGCTTGTAAACTTCGCGATAGTTCGTCACAACTTCGCTCACGTACGATTTTGTACGCTACGCGAAGTTGATTCCTGCTCTCGCTCGTTTCCAAGCAAAATTTTGTTTAAGGTTTCTTCGCAGGTCTTTCGACAAAATCTCGTATTTGAAAAAAGGCGGACTTTGGTCCGTCGTTTTTTTGTTATAGATCTTTCGTTCAGAAGCGAGCGAGGTCCTAATCTATATCTTGAAACGGAAACAAGTTTCTGACAAGATATGATTACGACATCCTTCGACGAACAATGGGCGAAGCCCATTTCCCGCGCTAAAAGCGCGGAGTCTCAGTAACAAAGAACGATTTGGTATAGCGTACTTTCGTACGTGAGCCAAATCGTGATGCAGTATTGCGATGCTTATGGACGGAAGATTAGATTCCTAAAATCTTCTTGGCGTTTGCCACGCGCTCCGCGGTGGGAGATTTGACGTCTTTTAGCACGTAGTCGATGCCGAGTTCTTGGTACTTGGCGAGGGCCAGGGCGTGGTAGGGGAGGACTTCGACTTTTTCCACATTGTGGAGTGTGTCGATGAATTCGCGAGTCTTGATGAGAAGTTCGTCGTTGTCGCTCATGCCAGGCACAAGTACGTGGCGGATCCAGATGGGCTTGTGGATTTCGTCGAGGTAGCGGAACATGTCGATGATGTTCTTGTTGTCGTGTCCGGTGAGCTTTTTGTGCTCTGCTGGATCGATGTTCTTGATGTCGACGAGCAGCAAATCTGTTGCGGCCATGAGGCGCTTGAATTTGCCGAAGTAGGGCTCGTTACGAACAAAGTTTACACCCGAGGTATCAATGCAGGTATGCACGCCTGCGGCTTTTGCGGCTTCAAAGAATTCAATGAGAAAGTCCATTTGCGAGAGTGGCTCGCCGCCGCTCACGGTAATGCCGCCGTCTTTGCCCCAGTAGCTCTGGTAGCGCAAAGCCTTCTTTAAAAGATCTTGTGCGGATATATCGTATGCTCCGGCTTTGTCGCCTTTGAAGTCCCACGTTTCTGGGTTGTGACAGAACTGGCAACGCATGGGGCAGCCTTGCACGAATACGACAAAACGCACTCCGGGTCCGTCTACCGAGCCAAAGGTCTCTAATTTATTGATTCGTCCGAGCATGAAATAAATTTAGAATTTGAAATGGGCTGTTTTCTTGAAATTTGGCGTATTTTTACCATATTTGCTAAATACTGTTGATACAGTTGTGCCTGATTTGTGCTTCGCGTCCTACCACGGGTCGTTTAGCGAAGGTATATTTAAAAACAAGAAACGAGGTTTACTATGAAAACGAAATTCCTTCTCCCGATTATCGCCCTTGGCCTGCTCGCAGCTTGCGGCGATGAAAGCAGTTCTCATACTCCTGTAGCATCTGATCCGTCCGCTGTGGTGGACCCGACTCAGAATCCGACTCAGACTGATCCGGCGACAACTCCGACTGACCCTGCTCAGACGACCGATCCGGCCCAGACTCAGACAGACCCTGCTCAGACCCCGACTGATCCGGCTACGACTCCGACGGATCCTGCAACGGATCCCACTGTGACTGACCCGACCGTGACTGACCCGACGACTCCGACCGATCCGGCCACGGACCCGGTTGTGACGGACCCGACTTCTCAGGCTGGCGGTTGCAAGAACATTGTTCGTACGAATATCGTTGCTCCGGCAATGCCGTCCGAACCCAGCGCATCCGGTACTTTCAGCTACTACGGTGCTGAAGTTTCTGGTACGGACCAGTTCAAGTATGGCCGTTTCGAAGCTTGCATGAAGATGGTTTCGATTCCGGGTTCCGTGAGCTCCATGTTCCTTTACTACGATGATTCCTGGAAGAAGGAAGAAGAACCGTGGAACGAAATTGATATTGAAGTTCTCGGCAAGGGCGGTACGATGTGGCAGTCCAACATCATTACCCGCGAAGGCGATCCCTCCATCAAGAACAACACGTCTTCTGAAAGCAAGCCGCTCCATGACTTTGGCTTCGATGCAACTGAAGGCTTCCACCTGTTCGCTATCGTTTGGACTCCGGAATATGTTTCTTGGGAAATCGACAGCGTTGAAGTTCGCCGTGACTCCATTGGCATTACCCGCGGTACTCACGCCGATGCAGACCAGGTTGCCTTCTTGACCGAAGATCAGTCCTTGCGCTTTAACCTGTGGGCATCGAAGAGTGCTGGATGGGTTGGCAAGTTCACTGGCGATGAACTCGCCGATGGTCCGCAGGTGCAGTGGATTGACTACGTCCGTGTGTACTCCTACGACGAAGCTTCCAAGACCTTTACTCAGACCTGGCAGGATGACTTCGATGGCGATGATCTCTCTGACCATTGGACCGCAGGTAACTGGGAAATGGAAAAGGTTATGCTCTCTCGCGACAACGTGATCGTCGAAAATGGCTACTGCAAGATGCTCATGACCCGCGTTGCGGACTAATCTAGAGCCCTAGCGACAATAAACATTTTTTTGTTCTCCTCCATAAATGAAAACGTCCCGGATAAAAATCCGGGGCGTTTTTATATAAAATAAAAACCCGCTCCAAGTGGAGCGGGCTTTAAAGCTTTAACGCGGTCTGTTACAACTCTGTGAGCAACAAAGCCCCGGTTATTAAACCGGGGCGGTTGCGAGAGTGAGCGCCGGTCCAGCACCTGATTGCCGGATTCTAGCGCGAACGGTCTGTTACAGCACGCCGTGGCAAGTACGGCTGATCACGTCGTCCTGCTGTTCCTTCGTGAGCGAGAGGAACTTGACAGCGTAGCCGGAAACGCGGATGGTGAAGTTCGCGTATTCGGGCTTTTCCGGATGTGCCTGAGCGTCGAGCAACTTTTCAACACCGAACACGTTCACGTTCAGGTGGTGTGCGCCCTGGGCGAAGTAACCGTCCATGACGGTGACGAGCTTCTGGGCGCGTTCGTCGTCGCTGTGGCCGAGAGCGTTCGGGCTGATGGTCTGCGTGTTGCTGATGCCGTCAAGAGCGTATTCGTACGGGAGCTTGGCGACAGAGTTGAGCGAGGCCAAGAGACCGTTCTTTTCGGCTCCGTAGCTCGGGTTTGCACCGGGAGCGAACGGGGCGTGAGCCGGACGACCGTCGGGGAGAGCGCCCGTGGCCTTGCCGTAAACAACGTTACTGGTAATGGTAAGAATCGACGTGGTCGGTTCGGCACCGCGGTAGGTGTGGTGCTTCTTGATTTTTGCGATGAATTCCTTGAGGAGCCAGACTGCGATTTCGTCGGCGCGGTCGTCGTCGTTGCCGTACTTCGGGAAGTCGCCTTCGATCTTGAAGTCCTTCACGAGACCGTTTTCGCCGCGAACGACAGAAACCTTGGCGTACTTGATGGCGCAGAGGCTGTCGACCACGTGGCTGAAGCCTGCGATACCCGTTGCAAACGTGCGGCGCACGTCGGTATCGATAAGGGCGAGTTCAGCAGCTTCGTAGTAGTACTTGTCGTGCATGTAGTGGATCAGGTTCAGCGTGTTCACGTAGATACCTGCGAGCCATTCAAGCATGATGTCGTACTTGTGCATCACTTCGTCGTAGTTCAGCACGTCGCCGGTGATCGGAGCGAGTTCCGGACCAATCTGCATGCCGGGCACGAGGCCGGCTTCTTCATCCTTACCGCCGTTGATAGCGTAGAGGAGAGCCTTGGCGAGGTTTGCACGAGCGCCGAAGAACTGCATTTCCTTACCGGTCTGCGTTGCGGACACGCAGCAGCAAATGCTGTAGTCGTCACCCCATACCGGGCGCATCACGTCGTCGTTTTCATACTGGATCGAGCTGGTCGTCACAGAAATAAAGGCGGCGTATTCCTTGAAGTTTTCAGGGAGGCGCTTGGTGTAGAGAACGGTGAGGTTGGGTTCCGGAGACGGGCCCATGTTTTCGAGAGTGTGCAAGAAACGGAAGTCGTTCTTGGTGACCATCGGGCGGCCATCCTGGCCCATACCGCCGACTTCGAGGGTGGCCCACACCGGGTCACCGCTGAAGAGCTGGTTGTAAGATTCAATACGTGCGAACTTGACCATGCGGAACTTCATGACCATGTGGTCCACGAGTTCCTGGGCTTCGCTTTCAGTGAGCGTGCCGTTCTTGAGATCGCGTTCGATATAAATGTCGAGGAAGGTCGAAATACGGCCAACGCTCATGGCGGCACCGTTCTGCGTCTTGATGGCAGAGAGGTAACCGAAGTAGAGCCACTGGAAGGCTTCGCGGGCGTTCGTTGCCGGCTTCGAAATGTCGAAACCGTAGCTCTGGGCCATCACCTTCATGGCCTTAAGGGCCTTAATCTGTTCGGCGACTTCTTCGCGGAGGCGAATCACGTCGTCGGTCATGGTGCCGTCACCCACGTGGGCGAGGTCGTTCTGCTTCTGCTGGATGATGTAGTCGATACCGTAAAGGGCTACGCGGCGGTAGTCACCCACGATACGGCCACGACCGTAAGTGTCCGGAAGACCGGTCAGCAAGTGAGCCTTGCGCACGGCACGAATTTCCGGAGTGTAGCAGTCGAACACAGCCTGGTTGTGGGTTTTGTGGTAGTCGGTAAAGATCTTGTGGAGGTCTGCGCTCGGCTTGTAGCCGTACTGCAGGCAAGATTCTTCGGCCATCTTGATGCCGCCAAACGGCATGAAGGCGCGCTTCAGCGGCTTGTCGGTCTGGAGACCCACGACCTTTTCCAAGTCCTTGAGGCTTTCGTTGATGTAGCCGGGCTTGTGGCTCGTGATGCTCGAAACGATATCGGTGTCCATATCGAGCACGCCGCCCTTCTTGCGTTCTTCGGCCTGCAGCTTCTGGAGTTCACCCCAGAGCTTTTCGGTGGCGTCTGTCGGGCCTGCCAAAAATTCCTTGCCGCCTTCGTATGCGGTGTAGTTGCGTTGAATAAAGTCGCGTACGTTAATCTCTTCTTGCCAACGTCCGCCCTCAAAGCCTTTCCATGCTTCGCTCATGATTTTCCTTCTTTGCTCGGCTGGCCAACGCCATAAATTCAGACAGCCGAGTCTTTCTTTTTGTTGATTTTTGTTTGAACCCCAATATAGAAAATAAGGGGGTATGCCCAAAGGGATTATTTGGACTATATTTTGCTTTCTTGACGCACTTCTTTACAGATTATGTTTTTTGTAAAAGACCTAATCCTTCGCCTATCAAGGAGTTAGGAACTGCCTTTCGGGGCGTTACGGGGTGTCCCCGTTAGAAGGGGTAGCGCATGCCCGTAGGGCAGAAGCGAGGGGGAGACTTACCCCTTACAGACCGTTCGGCTCTTATGTAGACATGAAAATGTGATTTCGCCTCACTCTCGCCAACACGACTCGTTCATACGAGTCGCTTTTGGCTCACGGATTGCTGAATCTCTGCTTGATTTTTCTATCTTTGCGCTCGTAAAATAAAAGGGACACAATATGCCTACAATGACTTCTGCGCAGGTGCGCGAATCTTTCATCAAGTTCTTTGAATCCAAGGGCCACCTCTTTGTGCGTTCTTCGCCGGTGGTTCCGCATGACGACCCGACGCTCATGTTCACGAACGCGGGCATGAACCAGTTCAAGGCTATCTTCTTGGGCGACAATCCGAAGGGTTGGAAGCGCGCATGCAACAGCCAGAAGTGCCTTCGCGTGTCCGGTAAGCACAACGACCTCGACGTGGTGGGTCGCGACAACTACCACCACACCTTCTTCGAAATGCTCGGCAACTGGAGCTTCGGCGACTACTACAAGAAAGAAGCCATCGCCTGGGCATGGGAACTTTTGACCGAAGTGTGGAAGCTCCCGAAGGAACGCCTGTTCGCAACTGTGTACCAGGATGACGATGAAGCTTGGCAGATTTGGAAGGACGTGTCCGGTCTTCCGGATGATCGCATCATGCGTTTTGACGCTCACTCCAACTTCTGGGAAATGGGCGACACCGGTCCGTGCGGCCCCTGCTCCGAAATCCATTATGACCGCGGCGACCTCGCTACGCAGGCCGAAACCTTCAAGGACCCGATCAAGGGCGTGAACGGCGAAAACGACCGCTATATTGAAATTTGGAATAACGTGTTCATGCAGTACGAACGCGTGAGCGATGGCTCCCTGATTCCGCTGAAGGCCAAGAACGTCGATACCGGTATGGGCTTCGAACGTATCTGCGCGATTCTCCAGGGCAAGACCAGCAACTACGACACCGACGTGTTCACCCCGATTATCGCGAAGATCGCTGAACTTTCCGGCGTTCCGTACAACGATGGCGAAGCCGGCACCCCGCACCGCGTGATTGCCGACCACATCCGCGCTATTTCTTTCGCTATTGCCGATGGCGCACTCCCGAGCAACGAAGGCCGTGGCTACGTGCTCCGCCGCATTCTCCGCCGCGCCAGCCGCTTTGCCCGCCTGCTTGGCCAGAAGAAGCCGTTCATTTGCCAGCTCGTGCAGGTTCTCGCCGACACCATGGGCGATGCCTTCCCGGAAATCCGTGAACGCAAGGAATTCGTTGCATCCGTGATCAAGAGCGAAGAAGAAAGCTTTATCCGCACGCTCGACGCCGGCCTCGAACGCTTCGCCGCCATTTCTGCCGAACTCAAGAAGGGCGACAAGATTCCGGGCGACAAGGTGTTCTTGCTCTATGATACCTATGGATTCCCGCCGGACCTCACTGGCATTCTCGCCGAAGAAAAGGGCCTCCTCATTGATGAAGAAGGCTACGAAAAGTGCATGGAAGAACAGAAGGCCCGCGCCCGCGCTAATATGAAGCAGGGCATCAACACGATGGGTACCGAAGGCTGGACGCAGTACAGCGAAGAAAGCACCAAGTTCGTGGGCTACGAACTCTCCGCTTGCGAAACGAAGGTCGTCCGCTGGCGTGAAGACAAGGGCGTGCTCAGCATCGTGCTTGAAACCTCTCCGTTCTATGCCGAAATGGGTGGCCAGGTTGGCGATAAGGGTACGCTCGTTTCTGGCGACCTCGAAATTGACGTGTTCGACACCGTGAAGGTGAACGACACCGCCCTCTGCCGCGGTAAGGTGAAGAAGGGTACGGCTAACGAAACGACGATGGGTGCTGTGTTCATGGCAACTGTCGACAACGACCGCCGTAACGATATCCGCAAGAACCACTCTGCCACTCACTTGCTGCAGGCCGCTCTCCGTCAGGTGCTTGGCACTCACGTGCAGCAGCAGGGTAGCTTCGTTTCGGACGAACTTCTCCGCTTCGACTTCAGCCACTTCAACGCCATGACTGCTGAAGAAATCCAGAAGGTCGAAGACATCGTGAACGCTAAGGTGATGGAATGCCTGCCGGTCAATACTCAGGTGATGGGTGTGGACGAAGCCAAGGCAAGCGGTGCCATGGCTCTGTTCGGCGAAAAGTACGGCGACGAAGTCCGTGTGGTGAAGATGGGCTGCGCGAACGAAGAATTCTCCAAGGAACTCTGCGGTGGCTTGCATGTGCAGAACACCGGTAACATCGGCCTCGTGAAGATTGTTTCTGAATCCAGCGTGTCCGCTGGCGTGCGCCGTATCGAAGCCGTCTCTGGCCGTGGCGCTTTGAGCCTCCTCCGCGCCGGTACGCAGATTTTGACGGCTCTCCGCGAACAGCTCCGCTGCAAGGACGCCGAAGTTCTCGACCGTATTCAGCAGTCCTTCGCCAAGACGCAGAACCTCGAAAAGAGCCTGCAGTCCGTGAAGCTGGAACTTGCGACGCTCGCCGCTGCCGAACTCTTGAATGGCGGCATTAACGTGGCTGGCGTGAACCTCTACGTTCGTGAACTCTCGATTCCGGATGAAAAGTACAAGAACTTGCTCGACGGCGTTCAGAACAAGCTTGCAACCGATTCTGTGGCTGTGATTGCCAATAAGGATAACGGTTCTGGTAGCATCGCCGTGTTGGTCGGCAAGGATGTGCAGGCCAAGGGCATCAAGGCTGGCGACCTCGTCAAGGATCTCGCCGCTGCTTGCGGTGGCCGCGGCGGTGGACGTCCGGACCGCGCTCAGGCCGGCACCAAGGAAGTCGACAAGATTGCCGGTGCCATCGCCAACGCCAACAACTGGATTAGAGCGAAGCTGGGTGCGTAAATAACGCGCAGCATCACCATTTCAAAAGGCGTTCCTCGCGTTAGTGCGGGGCGCCTTTTTTGATAAACTCCTTTCGCAGTTAAAGCACTGGAAGATTTAGTTTTTTTTTCTAGATTGTTTCCTTAGCATTCATTTTGTTAGGAGATGCGATGATTGTTGACTTTTTGAACACCGTTGACAGCGTTCTTTATTACCCGATTCTGATTATCGTTCTTGCTGCGGCGGGAATCTATTTTAGCATTCGCACGCGGTTCGTGCAGATTAGGCTTTTCGCGGAGGCGGTCCGCACGCTGATTGAAAAACCGCACGAAGCGGGTGGCGTGTCTTCGCTGCAGGCACTCTTGGTGTCGACGGCGTCGCGCGTGGGCACAGGCAACATTATCGGTGTTTCGACGGCAATTTGCCTCGGTGGCGCCGGTGCCGCTTTCTGGATGTGGGTGCTTGCTATTATCGGAGCGTCGTCGGCGTTTGTCGAAAGTACGCTTGCGCAGGTATACAAGCATCGCGACCGTCGTACGAATGGCTGCTACGGTGGCCCTGCGTATTATATTGAAAGTGCGCTGCATAGCCGCTGGCTGGGCATCGTGTTTGCGGTGTTCCTGATTTCTACTTACGCGTTCGGCTTCAATCTGCTTTGCTCCTACAACTTGCAGTCGACTTTCGAAACTTACAGTTTCTACAATCCGTCGGTCACGCCATGGATTATCGGCGTAATCCTTGCGGTGTTGGTGGGCTTCTGCCTGTTCGGCGGTGGCAAGCGCATCGTAAAGACGACGGGAATCCTTGTCCCGGTCATGGGACTTTTCTATGTGATTCTTGCGGCCATCATGCTGATTGCGCATTTCAACTTGATTCCCTCTGTGATTGTTGCGATTATGCAAGATGCGTTCAATTTTCAGGCGATTGGCGGAGGCATTGCTGGCTCTTGCCTGATGTATGGAATCAAGCGCGGCCTTTATTCTAACGAGGCGGGCGTCGGTTCTGCCCCGAACGCGGCTGCGGCGGCTCACGTTTCGCACCCGGTAAAGCAGGGCCTTGCGCAGATGCTTTCCGTTTACATCGATACGCTTTTCCTTTGCACGGCCACGGCCCTGATGTGCCTTGTTTCTGGCGTTCCGGGAACGGCCGAGAATGCGGGTGCCATGTATGTGCAACAGGCTGTCTCGACGACGTTCGGTACGGTGGGTCCGGTGTTCATTACGGTGTCGATGACGCTGTTCGCCTTCACAACCCTTTTAGGTAACCTTTACTACGTGCATAACGCGATTGCCTACATCAACAAGAAAAAGATGCCCGGCAAGGCCACAATGGCGGTGATTCATGTATTGTGCAGCCTGGTGGTGCTCTTTGGCGCGGTCACTCCGATGGATGCCTGTTGGGCACTCGCTGACATTACCATGGGTGGCATGGCGCTCATCAACTTGCCCGCGTGCGTTATTCTGGGCGGGGTTGCCATCAAGGCGCTTCGCGATTACGAATTCCAACGCAAACAAGGTCGCAATCCGGCTTTTATTGCAAGGCGTATCGGCTTAGATGCCGAAAAACTCGATTACTGGCACCACAAGGAAAGGGACGAAAGGGAATAACCGAATTCCAAGTCATGAAATTAAAAGGGCTGCGAAATGAATCGCAGCCTTTTGATATTCATTGTGCTCGCGGAATGACGCGCTTGCTTTACTTGATCGCAATTCTTTGCATTAGGCTCTTGGAACCATCGCGCACGCGCACCACGTACATGCCTTCGGCAACCTTCAAGTCGACAGAGCCCTTCACGTTCTTTGCGCTGAATACCGGGCGGCCCTGCATGTCGAATACGTCGACCTTGGCGGCGGTGGCGCCTGCAATAAAGAGCGTGCGGTCAGAGAGGTGCATCGAGAGGCTGCTCATGCCGGCAATGCTCTTGATTGCGATGGTAGAGTCGTTCGATGTCGTGTCCTTCTTGGTGGTGTCTGTCTTGGTTGTATCCGTTTTAGTCGTGTCGGTTTTCGTAGTGTCCTGCTTTACCGTATCCTGCGGCGGTTCATACGTCTTAAGTCTCACCAAGATGCTGTCGAAAGCCGGTTTGGGTTGCAGGTTATCGTCATAGATAAGGCCCTTTTGCCTGTTCAGGCCGCCAAGCCAACTCCATTTATCAGAAACGCCCCAAATCAGGTAGGTGTCCGCATTCGGTTCTTCAAGGATGATGTCCAGGTACTGGCGGAAAGTCTGGCCTTGGCGTTCAAGATCGCTCTTGCTCACGTTGATGCCGCTCTTGAATCCGATATCGAGTTCGGTGATTTTCAGCTTGATATTGAGTTTTGCAAGTTCCTTGGCAAGGGAACGGAGACTGTCCGGCGAACCGATAAAGTGCTTGTCGGTCGTGGTGTCTTCCACGTGCGTCTGGGAACCCACGCAGGTGATAGGAATGCCGTTGGCGACCCAGCGCTTCACCTGTTCCAGCAAGAAGCCTGCCTTGGCCTTCGGGTTTACGCCCTGTTCCAGGTTGTAGTCGTTGTAGCAGAGCTCCGCGTTGGGGTCGGCGGCGTGCGCCCACACGAAGGCGGAGTCGATAAATTCGGGGCCGATTCCCTGGTACCACACGGAATAGGAACGCCATTGGGGTTCGTTGTTGCTGATGGCCTCGTTCACCACGTCCCATTCATCCACCTGGCCTTTCCAGTGTCCGACCACGTTGTTGATGTGGTTCTTGAGCACGCTGAGAAGTTTCTTTTTGTCGTTCTTGTAGTTGTTCACCCAGTTCGGAACCTGGCTGTGCCAGGCGAGGGCATGGCCACGGACACGCATGCCGTTCTGCTTTGCGTACTTGACCATCTTGTCGCCGTTATTGTAGTTGAAACGGTTTTCGCTCGGTTCGGTGGCGTCGAATTTCATCTCGTTTTCGGCAACGACGATGTTGAACTGCGTCTTGTGAACTTGTTCGTACTGCGAGGGAAGGCCGCCGCCAAACCACTGCGAGTTTAAAATGGCACCGATATAGATGTTGTTTTTGTCTGCCAGTGACCTGAGTGTTTCATCTGCAGCGACGGCGCTTGTGAGTCCTGCACCGAGAAGGGTCGCGCACAATGCGAAACCCGCAATGGAATGATTGCTCATCATTACTTCTCCTTATTTTATCGCCCCACACGATCACTCGTGTATAAAATAATCAAAAATGACTGCAAAAGATGTAAATATACCGAAACCAAAAGTTCCATTTTTTAGGCTAAAAGGGGGAAAGTCTCCCCCTCGGCAAAGCCTGTAGTCTTTGCCTACCCCCTCGCCTAGGGGCTTCGCCCCTAAAACCCCAAAAGGCCACAAAATCAAAATGCCCATGGCTCCAGAAAGTAAACGAAACTTGGCAACTTGTTGCCTTAGTTGAGTTATGCTCTATGAGTATAAGCTCGACTCGCTCACATGGATTCGGCCTTCGGCCTCTAATGTTCGCTCGCCGACTTACTTTCCTCCGCCTTTGGGCTTTTATCTCCCGCTGTCATGCCGGGCTGGCCAATAGCCACTTGCAGCTTTGCTGCTTAGAGTACCTTGGCATAATACTAACCGAACAATGTTCGGAGTATTATGAAGCCAAGTTACATCGGTGGCTGTGTTGTCATAATAAATTGGTAGCGGCACTAAAGTGCCGAGCCACACAGAGGATATGGTCCT
>NZ_ONDD01000026.1 GCF_900316465.1 uncultured Fibrobacter sp.
AGGTGGCAGATTGATGTGCGTGCCCTTGCACGCCGCTGGTATTGTAGGGCTACGCCCGTATATGAAGAACCGCCGGCTTCGCCGGCGGGTCACTTTTTTGTCCCGTTAAAATCATTTTACCTGCAATATTGGCAAAAAACGCCTGAAAATAGCGTGTATAGGAATAGAGAACATTCATAAACGTATTCTACCTACTTGACATATACACACTAAATAGGTATATTGAATGATACAAAGTTTTGCAGACAGAGAAACAGAACTTACTCTATTCGCATAAATGACCAATGGCGTATTTGTTTTTCAATGAACGAAGGACACTTTTATAACGTTGAGATTGTTGACTATCACTAGGAGTAAACCATGAGCAAGCATATTGAAACGCCTACTATCGGAGAAATCCTGAACGAAGAGTTTTTTACGCCTATGGGTTTATCTGCCTACAAGGTCGCTCAGGCAATCAATGTTCCTGTTTCAAGAATCCAGGACATTCTTCACGACCGCAGACGAATTACGGTTGACACATCCTTGAGGCTCGCCAAGTTCTTTGGTGTTTCCGACGATTACTTCATCTCTTTGCAAGATGACATCGATATTCGCAATTTGAAAATTGAAATCGCCGAGGAACTCGAGAATATCAAGACCTTTGTGCCGGTGTAAGACATTCGTCCCTCATTTTTTACTACATTACGGCCATGCTATACGGTATTTGTTCTGATATCCATTCTAACGCGGTGGCTTTCGAGGCGGTTCTTGCCTCCATGAAGGACAACGGGGTAGAACGGAGGGTTTGTCTGGGTGATTTAGTGGGTTATGGTGCGGATCCTGACGAAAGCGTTCGTCTGGCTCGCGAAAATATGGACATTTGTATTATCGGTAACCACGACAGTGTGGCGATCAAGCACGAGTCCAGCGCCGGGTTCAACCCCTATGCCAAGCAGGCCATCGAATGGACGCAGAACCACTTGTCGGACGATTCGATTTCGTACCTGCGTTCGCTGCCGTATGTTTGCGAAGAAAACGACATTTGCTTTGTGCATGCCTCTCCGCTTTCGCCCGCGGACTGGGTGTACGTGACCGAGCTTGAAGATGCCCTCGACGCCTTTGAACATTTCAAGGGCCGCTACTGCTTTGTGGGCCATACACACAGCCCGGTGATTGTGGCGAGCCGCCCGAATGCAATCCCCAAGATTCTGGACGAATACGAATACAGGATTGAGGACACGGAACGCCTGTTGGTGAACGTGGGGAGCGTGGGCCAGCCGCGTGATCGCGATCCGCGCTCTTGCTGGTGTCTGCTGGATACCGAGACCATGTGTGTGCGTTTGATTCGTGTCGATTACGATGTGTTCGAAACGCAGGAACGCATGAAAAAGGCCGGCATGCCGAGTTTCTTGATTGACCGTCTGAGTGTAGGCCGCTAGTCCCATGAAATGGGTCTTGGCTGTTTTTGGTAAGGCAGGTTCGCCGTTCATTGCCGACGAGGTCGACAAGTATGTCAAGCGTTTACGTGGGGGAATGTTCCCGCTCGAAGTCGTGGAACTCAAAGAGTCCAAGATAGACGACCGCATGCAGGCATTGGCACAAGAAGCGACACTTTTTGACAAGAAATTCCCGAAGTCCGAATACAAGCGCGTCATTTTGTCCGAAGAGGGCAAGCTGATGGATACGGTCAAGCTTTCGGATACGCTCCGGGACCGTTTTCCGGGAAATATCGTGTTCTTGATCGGGTCGGCGTACGGCATCGACGAGAACCTGAAAAAGACTGCCGACTTGCTCCTTTCGCTTTCGCCGTTGACGTTTACCCACGACCATGCGCGTGTGCTTTTCGCCGAACAGCTTTACCGCGTTCAGATGGTGATGCAAAACCACCCCTATCATCATAGATGACCGCTCGCGCCCAAACCAAATTTTTTTTGAAAAATTGCGTTTTCACCCCTTGACAGCGGACCTTTTTAATTCTATTATTGTGCGCGTCCTAAGCGACTATGGATGATTAGCTCAGTTGGTAGAGCAGCTGACTCTTAATCAGCGGGTCGCAGGTTCGACCCCTGCATCATCCACGAAGACCTCTCCTCACGGAGAGGTTTTTCTTTTATACTGGCAAGTCAATCCTGTCTTATGCCAGAATCAGCATCTTTCGTTTGAGTAACAATATTTCTATATTTGCCGCCGTAAAAAACGGATAAATCATGAACGCAGAAATCGAAAAACGCCGCACTTTTGCTATTGTCAGCCACCCTGACGCGGGTAAGACCACCATCACCGAAAAGTTCCTGTGGTACGGAAACGTGATTCGCGAAGCGGGCCACGTGCGCGCCAAGGCAAACCGCAGCTACACGGTGAGTGACTGGATGAAGATCGAGCAGCAACGCGGTATTTCTGTTTCGAGTTCCGTGCTGAATTTCCCGTTCGAAGGTTGCATGTTCAACCTGGTCGATACCCCGGGGCACCAGGACTTCTGTGAAGATACTTACCGCGCCCTGACCGCCGTGGATGCGGCCCTCGTGCTTATCGACAGCGTGAACGGCGTGGAAAAGCAGACCATCAAGCTCATGGACGTGTGCCGCATGCGCCATACGCCGATCATCACGTTCATCAACAAGATGGACTTGGATGGCCGCCACGTGCTTGACCTGCTCGACGAAATTGAAAGCATCTTGAAAATCAAGGTCGCCCCCTTTACGCTCCCCATTGGCGTGGGTAAGCTTTTCAAGGGTGTGTATTCCATCGCTGAAAACACCTTCCACACCTTCAATAAAGAAGAAGGCCATCAGGAAATCATCCAGATGGAAGGCCCGGATGATCCGCGCCTTGTAGAAATGTGCGGCGAAAACTGGGTCGCCCAGTTCAAGGAAGAATACGAGATGGTGACCGGTGCCATGGACCCGTTCGACCACGAAAAGTTCCTGAAGGGCGAAATGTGCCCCGTGTTCTTCGGTTCTGCGGTGAATAACTTCGGCGTGCGTCAGCTGTTGAACGCTTTTGCAAAGCTTGCGCCGCCTCCGATGGTGCGCGAAACCGACAAGCGCCCGGTGAGCCCCGACGAAAACGACTTTAGCGCGTTTGTGTTCAAGATTCAAGCGAACATGGACCCCAAGCACCGTG
The DNA here is from genome assembly GCF_900316465.1 of uncultured Fibrobacter sp. Taxonomy (NCBI): domain Bacteria; kingdom Pseudomonadati; phylum Fibrobacterota; class Fibrobacteria; order Fibrobacterales; family Fibrobacteraceae; genus Fibrobacter; species uncultured Fibrobacter sp. Next base: position 3,106 of record NZ_ONDD01000026.1, read on the forward strand.
ACCGCACGGCATTCCTGCGCATTTGCTCGGGCAGCTTTACCCGTGGCGAAAAGGTTTACCACGTGCGCACAGGCCGTGAAATTCGTTTGGCTGCTCCGACGGCATTCCTCGCGAAAGACAAGGAAGTTATCGACCACGCCTGGGCGGGCGATATCGTGGGTATCAATGACCCGGGACTTTTCCGCATCGGCGATACCTTGACCGACGGCGAAAAAATCAACTTCACCGGCATTCCGGACTTTGCTCCGGAACACTTTGCCCGCGTAACGCTCCTGAACCCGCTTAAGAGCAAGCAGATGGCGAAGGGCCTTGCTGAACTTTCCGAAGAAGGTGCGACTCAGTTGTACGAACCGCTCAAATCCGCTATTCCTGTGATTGGTGTGGTGGGCGAGTTGCAGTTCGACGTGCTCAAGTTCCGCCTGCAGAGTGAATACGGCGCCGACGTGTCGCTGGACCGCGTGCCCGCTCACGGAATCCGCTGGGTTTCTGGCCCCGAAAAGGATGTCGCCAAGTTCGCCGAAGAATACGCGATGGACTGCATGATGGATAAGGAACGCAACCTGGTTTGCCTGTTCCCGAACGAATACCGTCTGAACCTCGCCATCAAGAACTACGAAAACCTGACCTTCGCCGCCACCTCGCAAGGGTAATTTTTTTAATAAATTCTAAATTAAGTAAAAGTTCCTTACAATGGGGGTTGTATTATGGCTTTGAAAAATTTTATGTCACCCTGGAGCTACGCTGTGGCGATAGGGTCCATGTTCCTTTTCGCAGCCTGCGGTGATGACAGCAGTTCCACTAAGGTTGCTGAGCCTGTCGATGATCCGTCAAGTTCGTCAATTGCGGTCGAGACTCCTGATGGAGAGGAATCTTCTTCCTCTGTCATCCAGAGCGATAATGAAGGGTCCAGCAGTAACATTGACTCGTTGAATTCATCCTCCAGCATTAGCGAAGAATCCAGCAGTTCCAAGGTCCCTGAGCCTGCCGAGGGGGCCACTAGCAGCTCGTCAGTTGAACAGAACTGCTCGGCAATTTTAAAGGGAAAGTCTGGCTGGAGTTGGGATGTTCCTAAAGAATGTCGATTTAACCCGGATATTACCTATGGCACGATGACTGACTCTCGTGACGGTCAAACCTACAAAATCATAAAGATTGGCAATCAGACATGGATGGCAGAAAATCTGAACTATGCTGATAGTACGAACACTCCGAGCTTGTTGGAACGCAGTTGGTGTTATAACAAGAAGCCCGAAAACTGTGCCGTGGGAGGACGCCTTTACACTTGGGCGGCAGCCATTGACTCGGTAAAACTTGCTACCGATGCCGATAATCCCCAGGATTGCGGTTACGGCAAGACATGCACGCTTCCGACAATAGTTCAGGGCATTTGCCCCGATGGCTGGCATCTGCCGACACAAGCAGAATGGGAAACTTTGTTTACTGAGGTGGGCGGACAATCGATGGCTAGCGATATTTTGAAATCGCTAACAGGTTGGTATTCTAATGGCAGCGGTACGGATGATGTGGGCTTTTCTGCAATCCCTGCTGGCTTCAGATACAATAATGGTCGCTTCATTGATAGTCAGTATGCCTATTTCTGGTGTGCCTCTGAGTATGATAGCCTCCAAGCCCACGACATGGACTTGGATTACTTTTACAAGAGTCCGAAACTGTTCAGTTTTGAAAAAAATTACGCCTTTTCAGTTCGTTGTCTAAAGGACGACCCATAGGCTCTACTCGCTTGCTTCCGTCGCACTAATTTGTAATAAAAAGTTTTCAAATTCATGAAGCTTCATGGCTCCTTCCATCGGGGTTTTAGGGGTGTCCCCCTAGGCGAGGGGGTGGGGAGCAACGAAGTGCGATACAGGGGGAGACTTCCCCCTTTATTGTTGTTCTAGGAAGATTCGTAATATTGAATCTTTCATCTCACATTGCACATTCGTCATTACGGCCTACTCCCTACTTTTTATATATTTCCCCTACACAGGTAAGCATAGCGCTTACCCAGGATTTTTTAACATCAAAAGGAAAAACATGAAACGTCTCCCCATTGTTGCTCTCGCAGTATGTTTCGCTGGTCTCGTTGCCTGCAATCAGGCTTCCGCCGGCGGTTCGTTCAACCAGCAGGCCAGGCTTGATAACCTTGAAAAGGATTTCAAGCAGGTCAAGGAAGAATTTGAAATCATCAAGTATGCCCTCGACAAGCGCGGCATCTCCTTGGAACAGGCCCGCGCCGAAATGGAAGCGGACAACAAGGTCTGGGACATTCCCGACGAAGACAGCCCGGTCTTTGGCAACACCAAGAACCCGAAGCTCACGATTGTTGAATTTACCGAATTCCAGTGCCCGTACTGCTCCCGCATCGCTCCGGTCATGAAGGAACTCAACGAAAAGTATCCGGACAAGATCAAGTTCGTGTACAAGCACTTCCCGCTCAGTTTCCACTCCAACGCTCGCGCTGCCGCTGCCTCTTCTATCGCTGCACACAAGCAGGGCAAGTTCTGGGAATACCGCTACGCTCTCGCTCCGCATAGCCGCGAACTCGGCGACTCCATCTATGTGGAAGTTGCAAAGCAGATCGGTTTGAACGTGGAACAGTTCAAGAAGGACATGGTGCTTGACTCTGCCATGAACGCCCGTATCGACAAGGACTTCCAGCTCGGTACCGAAGTCGGCGTGCAGGGTACTCCGAACTTCTACATCAACGGCAAGCGTCAGGACCGTTTCAGCCCCGAACTGGTTGAAAAGCTCCTCAAGGAAGCCAAGTAATCTTTTAAGCGGTTCAATCTGTAAACGCGACTTTAAGTCGCGTGCTCCCTTTTTGAACGCGAAAATTTTAATTTCAAAATCAAACTAAAACACAACCAAAAGGACACGATCATATGATGAAGCGTACATTGACTGCCGCTACCGTCGCCCTCCTCGGCTTCGGCGTAACGGCTACAATGGCTCAGCCGAAAGCACCGCGTGTAGTTCCTTACAAGTTCTTCGACGAACAGTATCGTCCGGGGGGCTTTGACTACGCATACGGCGGTAAGAGCAAAGGTATCACCATCACTAAAGACGGCGGCTACAAGTCTAAGGCTGCCTTGAACATCAAGCTTGACCCGAGCGAATATTCGGGTGCATCTGTTTGCTTGTACAACGAAACCTTCGACCTCAACAAGTTCATGCTCGACTCCAAGCTCGAATTCATGATCAAGGGTAAGAAGGGTGGCGAAGCCGTTAAGGTCGGCCTTTTGGATGAAGAAGTTTCTGACGGCAAGAAGACCCAGGTCGTTCTCCCGATGAACAAGTACATCCAGGGCGGTGCCGTGACGACGGATTGGAAGAAGGTTTCCATTCCTCTCGTGGACTTCCCGGACCGTGGTCTCTACTGGGACAACACCCGTAAGTCTGAATTCCCGGCTCGCATCGACTGGGACAAGATTGCTGAAATCCGCTTCTCTATCGACAAGAGCGGCGCATCTGATTTCGAAATCTGGGTCGACAACATCGAAATCGTGAAGGGCAACAAGAAGGCCGCTCCGAAGAAGAAGGTTGTCTACTGGGATGAAAACAACGACGTCATTGACGGCCCGAAGAACCCCGAAAAGCTCGACGGCAAGGCTAAGCCTGTCAAGAACGGTACGTTCTACGATAACCAGCTCAAGGGCTTCAGCTACAGCTACGGTGGTCTCTCTGCCCAGCGCGAAGCTGACTCCAAGACTCAGGGCAACCCGAACGTGCTCGCCCTGTACATCGATAACAACGACTGGTCTGGCGTGACCTACTCTCTTGGCGAAGGCAAGTACATTGACCTCTCCAAGGTTCGCAACAAGGGTGGTCTCTACTTCTGGATCAAGGGTAAGCTCGGTGGCGAAAAGGTCTACGTGGGTATCCTCGACAACCAGGGTAACGACATCAAGAGCCAGACCAAGATCAGCCTGAACGACTGGATCGAAGGCTCCAAGGTCAGCAAGGACTGGAAGCTCGTCAAGATTCCTCTGAAGAAGTTCGGCGACAAGGGTAAGGCTTGGGACGCTAACAAGCAGGCCGAAGTTGCTAAGGACGTGCAGTGGAACAAGATTCAGGAAGTCCGCTTCTCTGTGGGCAAGGGTGAAAACCAGGGTGAACCGGGCAAGCCGGCTCCTGTGACCATCTTCGTCGACCAGATTACCTTCACCGAAAATATCGACTGGGTTGACCCGGATATCAAGTGGGATAACTGGAAATCCAAGGCTCCGGATGTCGTGATTTCTGACTTCGAAGGCAAGTTTGGCAAGGACAAGTGGGAACCGTCTTTCGGTCCGAAGTCCAAGGCCGAAATCGAAATGCCGTACAAGACCTCCAAGCTCGACGGCAACAGCCTCTACATCAAGCACTTCGAAATGTCCGACTGGGTGGACTTCGTTCTTGACTTTACCAAGAATGGTGCCGCTCACGACGCTAAGCAGCGCGACTGGACGAACCACTGGGGTATCATGTTCGACGTTTACTCCGAACGTGCATGGCAGTCCATTACGGTTCAGATCGGTGACGCTGGCAACGAACTCTTCGTTTCCAACACCGGTGTACCTCGCGGTCGCACCACGGTGATCGTGCCGTTCCGCACGTTCTCCAAGTTCCCGTACTACCAGCCGCCTAACGCTAAGGAAAACGGCGTATTCGACCTCAAGAACGTCGTTTCTCTCGACTTCAAACCGGGTGGAGAAGGTTCTAACGGTAGCTTCGAAATCGACAACATTAAGCTCACCAACCAGAAGGAAGTCAAGGCTGCTGCTCGCCCGGCTCTCGTGAAGGTTGAAGTTAAGGGTACCGGCGACGTGATCAACCCGAACATCTCGGGCGGCCTCTTCGGTATCAACGCAGCACTTTGGGATGGCGACATGCTCGACAATCCGAAGTTCAAGGTTCAGACTGCTGAATACGCCAAGCGCATCAACCACGGCATCATCCGTTATCCGGGTGGTCTCCGTGCCGATGACGACCACTGGAAGGAAATCCTCGACAACCACGACTGGATGGTCGATACCGACGAATTCCTCGCCTGGTTGAAGAAGACCGGTTCTAACGCCATGTTCACCGTGAACTTCGGTTCCGGTACCGAACAGGAAGCCGCTGCTTGGGTGAAGCACACCAACATCGACAAGAAGGCCGGCATCGTTTACTGGGAAATCGGTAACGAAGTCTATGGTAACTGGCACCCGTACTATGAAAAGTATGGTAAGGACGGCGGTACCATTTATGGTAAGCGCGCCCGTAAGTTCATCGAAGCCATGAAGAAGGTTGACCCGACCATTAAGGTCGCAGTCCTCGGCGTGCTCGATGGCCAGTGGAACGACAACGTGCTCAAGGAAACCGGCGACATTGCCGACGGTCTCATTGTTCACCACTATCCGCAGCACTTCGGTGAAGAAAACGACTTCGCCCTCCTCTCTGCTCCGCAGGACCTCGTTCCTATCTACAGCCGTCTCCATAAGGTTGTAGACAAGTGGACCAGCCACTTCAAGAAGGACAAGAAGATCGAACTCTGGCTCACCGAATGGAACTCCGTGGACTTCAACCCGGGTCCGCAGACCATCTCTCTCGAAAACGGTCTGTTCGTTGCTGACTACCTCGCTATGCTCGCCACTGAAAATGTGGACAACGCACAGTACTGGGATATCCACAACGATATCACTCCGGAAGGCGGTGACTACGGTTACCTGACCCGTTCTGCAGAAGAATGCATGAACTGCCCGCGTCCGAGCTACTGGGCATTCCAGATGGCTTCTGACGCTCTCCGCGGCAAGCTCCTCAAGACCGAAATCTCCGGTGACAAGGAATCGCTCATCACGACCTACTACACCGAAAACGGCAAGAAGAAGAGCCTCCTCGTGATCAACAAGAGCCCGTACAGCGACTACGAACTCAAGTTGAACATCCCGGGCTTCAAGGGCAAGGCCACTGTCCAGACTCTCGACCGCAGCACCGAAAAGCTGAAGGAAGGCTGGGCAAACGATCCGTCCAAGAAGGCCAAGAAGGGTGTTGACATTAGCAAGCCGATCAAGGTCGGCAAGCGCACCGTCACCCTCATCACGGTGGAATAAGGAATATCATTCCGGCTTAACCGCCGGAATCATTCTTTGAAGAAACGCCTCGGCTCTGCCGGGGCGTTCTTTATATATCCGGCAAATATATCCGATTAATGAAGCCGGCTGTATAAACGAAAAGCCGCAGGCATTTGCCCGCGGCAATTTTTTTTTGAGATCCTTCGACTTCGCCTGCGGCTCAGCTCAGGATGACACGGTTGTGTTATCGTTCCAGGCGGAAGTACACAGCTGCAAGCGGCGGGAGTTGAATGTTGAGGCTCCACTGCCTGTTCTGCCACGGGATGTCCTGCGTCCAGACTTCGCCGAAGTTGCCCACATTGGAGCCGCCGAACATGCTAGCGTCAGTGTTGAAGATTTCCTTCCACTTGCCGCGAGTCGGAGCGCCGAGGCGGTAGTCGTTGCGGACCACCGGCGTGAAGTTGAATACGCAGAGGATTTGGTTCCCGTGATCGTCCTTACGCACGAAACTTACGATGGAATTGTCGGCATCGTCGCACCAGATCCATTCAAAGCCTGTGTAGTAGTGGTCGATTTCCCAGAACGGGGCGTTTTCCTTGTACAGGTGGTTCAGAACCTTCATCATCTGCAGGAGCTTGCCGTGGCTATCCCAGCTGATCAAGTGCCAGTCGAGGGAGCGCTTCTCGTTCCATTCGCGGAACTGGCCAAAATCGTTGCCCATGAAGTTGAGTTTTTTGCCCGGGTGCGCATACTGGAAAGCGTAGGTGAGGCGGAGGTTTGCAAACTTCTGCCAGTTGTCTCCCGGCATCTTGCCAAGCATAGAACCCTTTCCGTGAACCACTTCGTCGTGGCTGAACACCTGGATGAAGTTTTCGCTGTAGGCGTACACCATGCTGAAGGTCAGCTGGTTGTGGTGGTACTTACGGTGAATCGGTTCGTGCTGAATGTAGCTCAAGAAGTCGTTCATCCAGCCCATGTTCCACTTGTAGTGGAAGCCGAGGCCGCCCTGTTCAGGCGGACGCGTAATGCTGGGGAAGCTGGTAGATTCTTCGGCAATCAAGATTGCATGGGGCGTGAGGCGGCCCATGATGCTGTTCAAGTGCTTTAGGAATTCCAGCGTGTCATAGTTGATGTTACCGCCGTCCTTGTTCGGCACCCACTGGCCGGGTCCCTTGCCGTAGTCGAGGTAAAGCATCGATGCCACTGCGTCGACGCGGAGACCGTCGCAGTGGAATTCCTTGAGCCAGTACATGGCGTTTGCAATCAAGAAGTTCTTGACTTCGTTGCGGCCCAGGTTAAAGATGTAGGTGCCCCAGTGCGGGTGTTCGCCCTGGCGCGGGTCGGCGTGTTCGTAACAGGCGGTGCCGTCGAAACGTCCGAGGGCGTGGGCATCCTTCGGGAAGTGTGCCGGAACCCAGTCCACAATCACGCCGATTTCGTTCTGGTGGCAAAGGTCCACAAAGTGGCGGAACTGGTCTGGCGTGCCGTAGCGGCTCGTGGGGGAGTAGTATCCGGTCACCTGGTAGCCCCAAGATTCATCGAGCGGGTGTTCGGCAAGCGGCAAGAATTCCACGTGGGTGTAGCCCATTTCCTTGAGGTACGGAATCAGGGTTTCTGCAAGTTCGTCCCAGTTCAAGAATCGATCCGGATTAGCGGGGTCGCGACGCCAGGAGCCGGCGTGGACTTCGTAAATGTTCATCGGCGAACCGAAGACCTTGGTGGCCCAATGCGTGGACATGTACAGGTCGTCGCCCCATTCGTAGCCGTCGAGGTGCGTGGTGATGGAGGCGGTTGCCGGGCGGACTTCGCTGAGCTTTGCAAGTGGGTCCACCTTCACGTGCAGGTTGCCGTCGGCACCGTGAATTTCATAGCGGTAGAGTTCGCCTTCGCCAATGTTCGGAATAAAGATTTCCCAAATGCCGGTGGAGCCGAGCATGCGCATTTGGTGGCGGCGACCGTCCCAGCTGTTAAAGCTACCGACCACGGAAACGGCGTGGGCGTTCGGAGCCCAGACGGCAAAGTGTACGCCCTTAAAGCCCTGGTGTTCAACAAGGTTTGCGCCCAGCTTGCGATAAAGCTCGTAGTGCGTGCCGCTCGAAATCAAGTGGCGGTCAAAGTCGCTAAGTACGGGGAGGAATGCATACGGGTCGGTCAGCGTGTATTCGTTGCCGTCATCCTGCTTAATAATCAAGTTATAGAAGAACGGTTCGTATTCCTTGTCGAGAATGGCTTCGAAAAATCCTGTGTTGCCAAGCTTCATGAAGTCGAACTCGAACTCGCCGTCGCAAGATTCACCACGAATAAAACTTGCCTGCGGCTGGTAAGCGCGAATCACCGTCTTCACGCCGCGGTCCGTATTCAGCGGATGCAAACCCAAGATGGAAAAAGGATCCTTTGTATTAAAATCCCAAATGGCACGCATGTCTTCCGAAGTCAAGCTCGTGAAGTCATTCCATTCCATATCATACTCCTGTAAAACACCTAGTTGTAATGTCGTAAATATAACTTAATCAAAAAAAATGGGGCTTTGCAATTCTATATTTGGGGCATGTACAGGCGAGTCCTTACGATTCAAGATATTTCGTGCTTTGGACAGTGCTCCCTCACGGTGGCACTGCCGATTATTTCTGCGTGCGGTGTAGAGACGGCGGTGTTGCCGTCGGCGATTCTTTCGACCCATACGGGCGGCTTTACGGGCTGGACTTTCCAGGATCTGACTAAAGAAATGTTGCCGATTAGCGAGCATTGGCGCGTGGCTGATATTCGTTTCGATGCTTTCTATACCGGTTATCTGGGTTCTATTGAGCAAATCAACATGGTTCAGCACATTATGGACACCAACGGTGTCGATGGAGCGATTCGGGTAGTCGACCCAGCCATGGCCGACAACGGGGCGCTTTACCCCGGCTTTAACATGGAATTTGTCGCTGCCATGAAGGATTTGTGCGCCCATGCCGATGTTTTGCTCCCGAACATGACCGAAGCTTGCATGCTCACGGATACGGAGTACAGCGAAAATATTGACCGCGAAACGGTCGAACTGCTTTGCAAAAAACTCTGCGAACTGGGCACCAAGTCGGTAGTGCTGACCGGTGTCGGATTCCGTCCGGGTTACACGGGCGTGATGCTTTACGACGGTAAGGAATTCAACTACTACGAACACAAGAAGATTACCAAGGGCTTTAACGGCACCGGTGACTGCTATGCCTCGGCTTTTGTAGGAGCCATGCTCCGTGGCCGCTCCATGGTCGATGCGGCCCGAATTGCGGCCGACTTTGTGCTGGAATGCATCGAAAAGACTTATGAAGACAAGTCTCACTGGTATGGAGTCAAGTTTGAACTTGCGCTCCCGAGCTTGATTAAAAATTTAGCAGACGAGTAGGTTCTTATGGCAATTGCGATGGAAGAAACGGTTGACCCGATGCAGTTTACGCAGGTGTTCAAGGTAACGCCTGAAATGATTGACGACAACCACCATTTCAACAACGTGTGGTCGGTCAAGTGGATCCAGGATATCGCGATTGCCCATTCCGATTCCGTGGGCGGTACGGCCCTGATGCGTGACCTGGGTGCAGGTTGGATGATTCATGTGCAGCACGTGGAATACAAGAATCAGGCTTTCCTCGGTGACGAAATCCGCGGAACCACGTGGGTCGCTGCCTATGGTAAAGTCGCCAGCTTACGCAAATGCCGCTTTGAACGCGTTTCTGACGGCAAGGTGATTTTTGAATCGGAAACCCAGTGGGTGCTTGTCGACCTGAATCGTGGTCGCCCCATTGCCATTACCGACGAAATGAAGCGCCTGTACGTCGGGCACTAAAGAATCTTTTTCGCCAAATTCTGGATGAACGCGCGCCAGCCCTTGTCGCCTTTCTTGTGGTACGGCGGGTAAAGGAATGTCATGGTGTCGAGGGCACTCTGCCGCATCACGTTGCGTTCGTGGCTGAATGTCTTGAATCCGTAAATCCCGTGGTAATTGCCGGTACCGCTCATGCCGACACCGCCAAACGGAACCGACTGATTTGCAATCTGCAAAATGCAATGGTTCACGCATGTTGAGCCCGAGGTGGTGCGGGCGATGATTTCGTTGATTTTCACTTCGGACTTTCCGAAGATGTAGAGTGCCAGCGGCTTAGGACGCGCTTGAACGAAGGCAATTGCCTCTTCTAGCGAATCGTAGGCGATAATTGGGAGAATCGGTCCGAAAATTTCAGATTCCATGATGCGCATGTCGGGCGTGACGTCGGTCAGCACGGTCGCGGGCGTGTAACGGTTTTCAATGTCTTCGGGGCTGAAATGTGCGCCCAAGACAGCCTTTGCGCCCTTGGCGATAGCGTCTTGGATCAGCCCTTGATGGCGCTCCACAGTTCGACTTTCTACGATGTGCACGAAAATTTCGGAGTTGCGGCGTGCCTCATCGGTTTCGCCGTACATCTTCTTTATGTTGTCTGCAATGGCTTCGGCGAGTGGTTGCATTAAGCGGCGCGGGCAAAGCATGTAGTCGGGAGCGATGCAGGTTTGGCCTGCGTTCAGGCACTTGCCCCATGCGATTTTCTTTGCGGCATCCTTGATGTTCACGTCATCTAGAACGATTGCCGGCGATTTTCCGCCGAGTTCAAGCGTCACGCCAGCATGAATCTTGGCCGCTTCTTCTGCCACATGGGCACCCACGTTCGGGCTACCCGTAAAGAACACATGGTCGAAGGGGAGAGCGAGCAGCTGGTCGCCAATTTCGGCACCGGCGCCCTGCACGACAGCGACTTCGTTCTGCGGGAAAACTTCTTTAATAATCGATTCCAAAACTTCGGCAACATGCGGAGTCTTGTGGCTCGGCTTTGCAATCACCACATTGCCCGCGGCGATGGCCGCTACAACCGGCGAAATAAACAGCAAGAACGGGTAATTCCACGGTGCCATAATCAGCACGCGGCCCTTGGGTTCAAAATGGCTCACGCTTGAATTCAGCGGGAACAGAAAACTCCAGCTACCATCTTTGTCTTCGATCCAATCGGGCAGGTGATTCACGGTGTGGTCGATTTCTTGTAGGGCAGGGTAGACTTCGGTGAGCCAGGCTTCCGTTTTCGGCTTGTGGAAATCGGTCCATACGGCATCATAAAATTCCTGCTGTCGAGCCACAATGACCTTGCGGAGTTTAACCAACTTGGCGATTCGCTCCTTCACGCTTGATTGTGCAATTTTCCAGCGGTTTTCACCCTGCGCATCAAATATGTTTTGTAAGAAATCTGACATGTGGAACAATATAATTTTTACTCATACGTCTTAGGCCTAAAGTCGCTAGATTTATACCATTGTAGCGTACACCCTCCGCCCAAACCTCATACCCCATAGCCCATACCCCATACCACTGCCTACTTTTTTTATAAATTGTAATTATGTCTTCTTTAATTGAATTCAAGGGTAAAAAGCCCGTTCTCGGCGAACGCGTGTTTATCGCGGAAGGCGCCAAAGTCATTGGCGATGTAGAAATTGGCGACGATTCGTCTGTTTTTTACAATACGGTTATCCGTGCAGACCTCGCCGAAATTCGCATTGGCAAGCGTACCAATATTCAAGACAATGTAACCATACACCTTTCGACTGGAGTCGGCGTGCATGTGGGCGACGACGTGACCGTGGGCCATAATGCCATTTTGCATGCTTGCGATGTTGACGACCACGTGTTGATTGGCATGGGTGCAATCCTCATGGACGGCGTACACATCAAGTCGAACAGCGTGGTGGCTGCCGGTGCCGTGGTGACGCAAAACAAGGAATTCCCGGAACGCAGCTTGATTGTGGGTGCTCCGGCCCATGTGGTGCGTGAACTGACCGAAGACGAAATCCGCAAATTCCACGAAAATGCGGAACATTATTTGGTCATTAAAGAAGAGTTGAGAAACTCTTAACGCTTTTTTGCTACAAAAAACTTTGCTTTAGACTTGATTCTTTATATAATTATATTTTAGCTGTGATGTATAAGTTTGTCTTTCTCATTAATCCGATTAGTGGCGGCGGCCAGGGCAAGGTGATTCATCAGTATTTGCCCGAAATCATGTCTTCCTTGAATTATACGGAAGACCAATGGAAGGCCGAATTTACCAATATCGATGGGTTAGACAATCAGATCAGGGATGCTCTTGCCAATACAGAAAAACTGGTGGCCGTCGGTGGCGATGGCACCGTGTCTTCTGTCCTTTCGGTCATGGTCTCTTCGGAATACGCGAAGTCCGTGAAAATCGGCCTGATTCCGCTGGGTACTGGCAACGACCTTGCGCGCGTGCTGAACCTTTACAAGCCCTATGTAGACAAGGGACTCTTGTTCCTGGTGCGTCGCTTGCTGCAAGCCAAGGCGCGCCCCTTCGATATTTGGAAGGTGAACGGGAAACTTGCCTTTGCGAACTATTTTTCGGGCGGTATCGATGCCCGAATCGCTCACGATTTTAACCGCGCCCGCGCCAACGGCGAATTCAATTCGAATTCCGTGCTGGTGAACAAACTGCATTACGTGAAGAGTTTCTTTGCGGACCGCTCTTACCAGCTTAAAAAGGGTAAGCTTTCGTTTGTAGATGCCGAGGGCCGCAGCTGGCAAAAAATTCTGGACGGCCATCGCACCGTGATTGTGGGCAACATTCCGAGCTTTGCGAGCGGAGCTAATCCCTTCTACAAGTCCGACATGGCAGACGGCCTGCTCGAAATCGTATGCGTGCCGAACATGTTCAGGTTCTTGCTGGCCATTGCGGTCGGAAACTTGCCTGTAATCGGGAATTTAGTCAAGAAGTATTTTATCAAGACCCGCAAGGCCAAGTCCCTTAAGCTGGAATTTGCCGAAGACGAATTCTTGCAGCTCGACGGCGAAGACCTGAGCGGTAAACTCGGCGGCCATGTAGACATTGACTTTGCCTGCAAGGTGCAGATTATGGCGCTGGGGGAATAATGTTCTCCGTTCGCGCCTCAGACATTGTCGATTACCTGCAAAACATATCCCAAATTGAATGTCGCGTCTTGCGCGAGTCGTCAGAGGTTACTTTGACGGGCTTTGCAGCGCTTACGCAGGCTCGAGAAAACGATGTGAGTTTCTGGGTCGGCAGGGTCGAGAGCGTGACGCATGCGAACGGTCCTTCGAACGATGATTTGAAAAAGACGGCTGCCGGCCTCCTATTCGTGCCTTCTGCTGCGGCGCAATCGGGCGAGGTTTCGTTTGCCGAGATTTTCCCGAATGCCAAGAATATTGTCGCCGTCAAAGAACCTTACCATGCCATGGTCAAGTTCTCGGAGCATTTCGAGGGCAACGGATTCACCGACAACATGGAATCGGGCGTGCATTTTGACCGCGACTACATGGGCGTAGGCTATGGTGAAGCTGGCCCCTGGATTCACCCGTCGGCGGTTGTCGAAGGCTTTGTTGACGAAGGCTGCTTTGTCGGGCCCGGCTGCGTCGTAATGCGCGGTGCAAGCGTCGGGCGAGGCTGCCGTCTGGAATCGAACGTGACCATTTACCCGAATGTAATCGTGGGCGAGGGCTGCATTTTTCAAGCGGGCGTCGTAGTCGGTAGCCGCGGCTTCGGATTCTATGAGCACGAAGGTGAACGTCGCATGGTGCCGCATTTTGCGGGTGTCCGTATCGGAAACCGCTGTAGCTTTGGTGCAAACACAGTCGTGGCGGCCGGATTCATTTCTCCGACGACTATTGGCGACAATTGCCATCTGGATTCCATGGTGCAAATCGCGCACAACTGCGTTCTTGGAAATAACATTTACATGGCCTCGCAAACGGCTCTCGGCGGCACGACGATTCTCGAAGATGGCGTGCAGTTCGCGGGCGGCGCAAAGGCGGCGGGGCACTTGACCGTGGGCAAGAATGCGATTGTGACGGCGAAAGCGGGCGTGACCAAGAGCGTGCCTGCGGGCAAGACAGTCGCTGGATTCCCGGCGATTGATATCGACATCTGGCGTCGTCAAATGGTCGAGCTCCGCGTCATGGCGAAGAAGAGTAAAAATGTGAAATGAGAAATTTGGAATGTGAGATTATTCATTTCTCATTTGTCTTTACACATTTCACATTGCATCTGTGTCATCCTAATCGAAAGCTAGGGTCTCTTATTTTATATTTGTGGCCGTAATGAGTGGCATTTTGAATTTTACATCCCCCAGCTTAAGCTTTGGTTCGACTTCTGTTTCTGTCGAGCCGCTGGAAAAGGACCCGCAGAAGGTTCCCTTTGTGGCTTGGTATGTGGGCGAAAAGCTTTTTTACCGCAGCGATGCGTGTCATTGTTTTGAAGAACTTGAATTTTTTGCGAAGCGTACCGCTGGCTACAAGTTGAGTGAATCTGGCTTGGAACTTTTGTCGCCGGAGCATTTGGCACCCGTGTTCCTGATGTGGCCGCACCGGCGCTTTAACGTACGACTTTCTGATGCGGCCAAGCCCGAAGTCCCGATGATGGATGGTTCGTCGATTCCGTTCTTCTGCGAAATGCGAAAATTCTGCGGAGCGCCCGAAGAGCTGGTCTTTTTCGATGCTCCTGTGCATGCCGAGTGGGACTTGCCGTGTGGACACGTCCGTATCACTCCCGCGGAAACTTTCGAAGTCGAATACGTTCTCGATCGCAATACCGCCCGCGACGGTTACGACCTCAAGTCGGCGGCCTCCGTCTCCATTTATTCGCCCGAAAACTTGTACCAAATTTTCATGGCACGCACCTTCATTCATCAGGTGGAACTGGAGCGCGCCCGTGCGGCAGGGCTCCTTGCCGGTGTCGATGAATCTTGCGGACTCCTGCTCGCAGCGGGGGATTGCGCGGCTCAAAACAGCGCCTGTTCGCCAAAATTCCGCATCGCAAACGAACCTGCGATGCATAAAATACTAGATTTGATTGGAGACCTGAGTTTTATCTGTCCGGCCCTTCCGAGGGTCAGAATCGAAATCACCAACGGTGGGCATGTGTCCCACCACCAAATCATGGAGAAAATCATTCCTTATGTCAATGCTGGAATCTTTACCCAAGTCTAACGTCGATGGAATCCTCTACGATGCCGAAGTCGTCCACAGCGTGCTTCCGCAGAAGGCCCCGTTTGCCTTTGTCGATGAAATCCTCTCCCTCGATGCTGAAAACATGGAAATCGTTGCCAAGTGGCACTTGACCGGTGAAGAAGGTTTTCTCAAGGGACATTTCCCGGGCAATCCGGTGCTCCCCGGCGTGATTCAGATTGAATCCATGGCCCAGGCCGCCACGCTCCTCACCATGATCGGTCGCGAAGCCGAAACCACAGGCAAGCGCCCGGCATTCATGGGGGTCGAAAACTGCCGTTTCCGCGCTCCGGTGATCCCGAAGGCCGAAATCGTTCTGAAGGCCAAGCTCATCATGGCCCGCCACGGCATTTACAAGTACAGCGGCGAACTCCTGACCGTCGATGCCGAAGGCAAGGAAACGCTCTGCACCAAGGCCGACTTCAGCGCCGCCATGGTCTAAGTTTTTATGCCCGAGTCATGCTGACGAAGGTCAGCATCAGCTTTTCATACCAGAGAAAAATAGACTTTATTGTCACGTTGATTGGGAATCACTAACGTGATTCCTTTTTTATAATTTAAATTTGGCAAAAAACGATTGAGGTTCCTGGAGGTCTTCTGTGAAATATTTTGCTGCGTTGTTGCTTTCTGCTGTTTTGTTCGTTGCCTGCGGCGATGAATCTAGTAGCTCCGCTCCCGATCCTATCGGTGAAATCTCGTCGAGTAGCAATGAGGAGCTCGGTTCCAGTTCCTCGGTGGCGGAGAAGAATTCTTCTAGCTCTGTAAGTGGCAAGAATAGTAGTTCGAGTGTGGTTGAGTCGAGTAGTAGTGATTCTGTTAAAACTTGTACGCCTGATCAAGAAGGTTTGGAACAATGGTATTTTTTTACTAAGGAAACTTATGTTTGTCAGAATGGTGTATGGGTTCTCCAATCGTCAAGTGAAGAATTTTTTTCTGGAACTCCGTGTGAAAAAGATGAAGAAGGGTATACTGTGTTTATCTCACAGGAACAGGTAAAATATATTTGTCAAAATGAAATTTGGATACCGATGTCTTCTAGCTCTGTTGTGCAACAATCCAGTAGTAGCAAATATTATGATATGAGCAGACAGTTTAATGCCAAACTCAGCTATGGAGAATTTACTGATCCGCGAGATAATCATGTATACAAGACAATTCGGCTATATGACGATGTTACTGATACACTCACGTTCTTTGCGGAGAATCTGAATTTTGGTAAGATGATTTCTGGTGGAGATCAACAAGGTGATTCAACTAAATATTGTTACGATGATGATCCTTGGTATTGTGAAAATGGGTGGGGAGGGCTTTATACCTGGGCCACCGCTATGGCTTTCCAAGCGGCTTGTGATTCTTCTCAAACGGGAAGTGAAAAATGCCTGAATACGACGGATGAGTCTAGGAATACTCTTGTACCAAATAATTCGGAGTACGTTGTACATCAGGGAATTTGCCCAGATGGCTGGCACATTATGAATCAGGGGGAGTGGGTGGCTGCCATTAATGGACATGGGGCGATGAGTGGTAGTCAGTATCTTAGTTCGGAGGTCTGGAATGGAATTATGGAAAATCCGAGAGGCTTTTCTCTTTTGCCTGTAGGTTTGTATGATTCTGTGAATCGCAGGTTTAGTGGAATTATGGAGCTGGGATATTATTGGATTCCTAGAGAATATTACGACGAACCTGCTTTATTGGGAACTATGGTACATTTTATACATAATCATATGAACATGTCTGCAGGATCAGAAAAGAGTGATGCTCTTTCTATCCGTTGCGTAAAGGATTACTAATCCTTTTTTCCGGCAGGGAAAGGAGATCCCACCTTGGTGGCCATGCGCACTAAGCACTAAAAGTGCTAAGTGCTGTCCGCCCGGCCTTCGCCGGGAAGACAGAAGAAGAGTAACTGCTGAGGATAGCGGAGGCGAGTGCCTGACCGCAAAGCGAACATTCCGGAACGGCCATGTGAGCGTGTGGTGCAGGCAGAGACGAAGCGTTCCTTTTTCATGCATCAAAGGAGATCCCGCACCGAGTGCGGGAAGACATCTAGAGTGGCATGCCCAAAGGCGGAGGAAAGTAAGTCGGCGAGCGAACATTAGAGGCCGAAGGCCGAATCCATGTGAGCGAAGCGAGCTTATACTCATAGAGCATAACTCAACTAAGGCAACAAGTTGCCAAGTTTCGTTTACTTTCTGGAGCCGTGGGCTTTGCTGCTGGGGCGTTGCGGGGTGTCCCCGCTAGAGAGGGTGGAGAGCAACGAAGTGCGAACCAGGGGGAGGCTTCCCCCTTTTTTACGGATCTAGCAAATCGCCGCGGATGACTTCGACCTGATCCCCAATCAAACTGATGATGTTGGTCGGATTGATTTCGATGGGGCCGCAGTCGACCATCATGTCAACGGAATGCTCGAAAGTCTTCCAGATATCGTCCGGCTCGTACATGTCTTCTTCGGTGAGCTTGGCTGCCGTGCTCAGAATCGGCTTGTCAAAATGCTGGAAAAGTTCCTTGAAGAACGGGTGCGTCGGCATCCTCACGCCAATTTCGGGGCGCTTGACGTCCAGGCGGCGGGCGATGTGCGGGTCGGCGGGCAAAATAAACGTGTACGGCCCGGGCACGCGCGGCTTCATGATGTTGAATGCAAAGTTGTCTACACGGGCGTAATCGGTCGCCTTGCGAATATCCGGAATGATGAGCGCCATGAAGAATTTCTTCATCGGCTTCTTGAGGGCGTAAAGCTTGTGGATTGCCTTGGGCGATTCGGCGTTGCAGCCAATCGCGTAACCAGATTCAGTGGGGTAGAGAACAAGACCGTCGTCTTCGAGGGCGGCTGCGGCAAGCTTCACGATTCTCGCTTGCGGATTTACTGGGTGAACTTCAAAACGCATGGCGATAAAATAGTAAAAACATAGGAAATTGCAATAGCTGATTTTAAGGGCTAAAAACTCAAAATTCCTGCTGTTTAGCCTGTCTTTTTTCTATTTTGTATGCCGTAAAATAATACGGAGTTTTTATGTCCAATTATTGTCCTGTTATCGGTCTTGAAATCCATTGTCAGCTCGCGACTAAAACCAAGATGTTCTGCGGCTGCGAAATCGAAGTGAATACGACCCCGAACAAGCACGTTTGTCCCGTTTGCCTCGGTATGCCGGGTGCCATGCCCGTGCCGAACAAGAAGGCGGTGGAATACGCCATTCGCTTAGGCCTTGCGCTGAACTGCGAAATCGACCTGAACGCGATGTGGACCCGCAAGAACTACTTCTACCCGGACCTGCCGAAGGGCTACCAGATTACCCAGACGGGCGGACTTCCGGTGTACGACCACCCGATCTGCAAGAACGGCTGGCTCGAAATCGTCAAGGAAGACGGCACCAAGAAGCGCGTGGGCATTACCCGTATCCACATGGAAGAAGACGCCGGTAAGCTCATTCACGACATGAGTCCGACTGATTCCCATTTTGACGCGAACCGCTGCGGCACTCCGCTCTGCGAAATCGTGACCGAACCGGATATCCGTAGCCCGGAAGAAGCCGTGCTCGTTTTGAAGAAAATCAAGCAGACGCTGGAATACACCCGCGTTTCGAACGCCAACATGGAAAACGGCAACATGCGCTGCGACGGCAACATTTCTCTCCGCGCCAGCGAAGACGCTCCGTTCGGTATCCGCGCCGAAATCAAGAACTTGAACAGCTTTACGAACCTCGAAAAGGCTCTCTACTGCGAAATGAACCTGCAGGCCTCGACGCTCGATGCCGGCAAGGAAGTGGAACAGTGCACCAAGCGTTACGACCCCAACGCGGACAAGACCATCGTCATCCGCAGCAAGGAAGACGCCCACGACTACAAGTACTTCCCGGAACCGGACATGGTCCGCCTCGTGACCGACCCGGCCTTTGTGGAAGAAATCCGCCGCACGCTTCCGGAACTGCCGGATGCCCGCCGCAAGCGCTTCATGGACGACTTCGGTGTTTCCGAATACGACGCCATGGTGCTGACCGAAGACCGCGACGTGAGCGAATGGTACGACACCGCCGCGAAGAACTGCAAGAACGGCAAGGTGCTCGCCAACTGGGTGATTACCGAACTCCTCGCTAAGGTGAAGGAACTCGAAGGCGGCCTCTCTGCCCTCAAGATCAAGCCTGAAGACCTCTGCAAGCTCGTGAACCTGATTGCCGACAACACCATCAACGGAAAGATTGCTAAGACGGTCTTCGCCGAGATGTTTGAAACCGGCAAGGATCCCGAAGCTATCGTGAAGGAAAAGGGCCTGGTGCAGGTGACCGACACCGGTGCCATCGAAGAAGTGGTCCGCGCCGTCTGTGCCGAAAACGCAGCCCAGTTCGCCGAATTCAAGGCTGGCAAGGTTGCTCTGAAGGGCTTCCTCGTGGGTATGACCATGCGCAAGTCCGGTGGCAAGGCCAACCCGGGCCTCGTGAACCAGATCCTCGACAAGCTCGCGAAGGAATAATGACTAAGTTCGTTCTTGTTGTGGTTATAGCGCTCCTGTCCGCAGGGGCGTCTTTTGCCGCAGACAAGCTCGACAAGTATGACAGCGCCTACGTCAGTACGCTGAACATGACCGACGAAGAAATCGCGGAAACCTACGGCGTCGACTCGACCAAGTTGAACCAGGGGCCGACCCTCCAGGAACTCAACGAAGAGAATCCGAGTTATATCAAGCGCGAATACAACCACCGCCAGCAAGTGATCGTTGGCAGCGTGGTGATGCTCTGCGTCGCCGTCGCCATGGTGCTCATGAACAACTACAACCCGAAGCGTTAATTAGGTGTGCTTCTGCACCTAATTTCTTTGTATTATACAGTGTGTATAATATAGATATTAATATGTAATGATTTACTATTAAATCTTTGATTTTTACGTAAAAAGTGAATTTTTGTATAATAAAAACATTGATTTTTGAAAAAATCTAGCGTATATTATAGGTATAAAGTTACACCTCATTTGATCAAATTTTTTTGAAAAAATGAAAAACAGAAGGAGCTAGATTATGAATAAGATTTTCACTACTGCTGCATTCTCGCTTATGTTTATTGCTTGCTCGGATGATTCGTCTTTGACGGGATCGGTTCAATCTTCGATTCTTCAGAATCAGGTGAGGAATCTGAGTGCACAATGCGTTTACGGTCTTCATGCTCAGGAATCTGAAAATGATGCAGCCGATTTGAATGAGAATTTGTCTGTAGTCGAAGACGGAATTTCGGATTTGGATAAGAATATATCTATGATTTACCCCGCCAATAGCGAAGGATATGCTCTTGTTACCATTGAAAATATTGTCTTGGGTTGCAGTTCCTATATCGTGGATGTTGATGTGGTTGCAGAGGGGGACACTCTCTTTGTCGATCCGAAAATTGAGCACGACGAAATGCAGCTTGATTGTGTCTGTCCGAGAAAGGTGACGTTTGAGGTAAAATTTGATTCGACTTTTGAAAACGTGAAATACACGAAGTATGATGGTTATCGTGTCATTCCTTTGCAGAAGGTTGTGCCTGAAAATCCGTCTAACGAAGTTGAGCCGGATTCTGCTGAACAGCTTGTTTCTGAAGCCGATTCTACCGCAGAAGAACAGGGTTTATCTCGTGAAGTAAGGATGTTCTTCAAGGGCTGCTACGAAAACCTTTCCATGAAAACGATCTTGCTGAAAGAGAGTACGGAAGATTCACCGTTGGCCTATCTGTATAACGAGGACGGCAAATACCGGTTGATGATTCCGAAAATGGCTGGCTATTGCGGGTTTGACAAGGTGATGATGGACGTGGGGCGTTTTGGCGATACGCTACGAATCGATGTCACGGCGATGCTTCCAACTGCGTGCAAGTGCGTTAACGACATTTGGTTCGATATAGAGGCGAGGGACGCGGACATCAAGTACTTTGCGCACACTCCTTACCTACAAAAAGAGACTGTGTACGAGGTGGTTTCCGGCCCTGCTCCGCAATATGAATAACTAATTGTTTTTCTATATTTCGGGCCATGAAATACACAGACGAAGCAAAACTGAATTTTAAGGCCCTCTCCAATAACCCGTATCCTGGTCGTGGCATTGTGCTCGGCGAAAGCGCCGACGGCAAGTCCTACGTGCAGGTCTACTGGATTATGGGCCGCAGCGTGAACAGCCGTAACCGCGTTTTCGAAATGGAAGCCAAGACCGGCTTCATGAAGACGAAGGCCTTTGACGAATCCAAGCTCACTGACCCGCACCTGATTATCTACTACCCGGCCCGCCACACGGCCGACGTGCAGATCATCACCAACGGTGACCAGACCGATACGATTTATAACGCCATCAAGCTCGGCGGCACCTTCGAAAGCGCTCTCGCTACGCGCCAGTATGAAGATGACGCTCCGAACTTCACGCCGCGCATCTCGGGCATCCATTACAAGAACGCCCAGCCTGCTGTGTACAAGCTCTCCATTCTCAAGAGCCGCAACAACAGCGAAGAAGCCGGCTGCGAACGCATGACGTTTGAATACGAAAAGGCTCTGCCGGGTCTCGGCCACTTCATCAGCACCTACGAAACCGACGGCAGCCCGATTCCGTCTTTCAACGGCTTCCCGAAGCTGATGCCGATTTTCGACAATGCCGAAGACACGCTCAAGAAGTACTGGGCCGCCCTGAACAAGGACAACAAGGTCTCCTTGATGGTCAAGTGGATTGACAAGAAGACTTTCAAGGCAAAGACATTGATTGTCAATAAAAACAAGTAATTGATCTGTTTTAAAAGGCGGCTTCTTTATCGGAAGCCGTCCTTTTATATTTAAGGGGTGTATTTGTGGGGTATAGAGCTTTATGAGAAGGACGTTTTTCTTACTGCTGTTTTTACAGCTAGTCCTAATTGCTTGTACCAATTCAGAATCGGCGGCCTCGGATGAAGAGGTTCCTGAAGAAATTTACCCCGTTATCCCCGAACCCAGTGACAGCCTTTTGCAAGACAGTCTCTTGAGGGACAGTCTGATTAAAGACAGCCTGCTAAAAGATAGCCTTGCCCGCATAGACAGCCTCGCTCGAATTGATAGTCTGTTTAAGGCACGCGAATTGATCTTGATTCATGCGAACGATTTGACCGTCGAATTGGGCACGAATTTGCCCGATGTGCGCGTGAATGAACGCCCGGCCATGAAGGTGAAGTTCAATTACGATTTTTATGTGTCCAGGCATGAAATCACCTGTAGCGAATTTAACGCCCTCATGAAACCGGCGGCGGGCCTTGTGCTGGAATGCACCTCCGAGAAACTTCCGGCAGTGAATTTGACCTTCTACGATGCGGTTCTTTTTGCCAATGAACGCAGCAAAAAAGAAGGCCTTGATACCGCTTATACTTATTTGGCAAAGTCATTTGATTCCGAAAAGCACTGTGTCAATCTAGAGGGTTTTGCATACCATCCCGAGATTGAATCGTACCATTTGCCGACAGAAGCGGAATGGATGCTTGCCGCGAAATCGAACTGGAACGCCAAAAAAGCCTGGACCGCCGACAATTCCGAATACAAATTGCATCCGGTTTGCTCTATGGCAGGCGAAGACGAACTATGCGACATGATGGGCAATGCCCTCGAATGGGTGAACGACTGGTTTGGAAATTTCCGTGATACTTTGGTGATGAATTATGTCGGTTCGCCCGATGGGGGAGCGCTTGCGCAGCGAGTCGTTAAAGGCGGCAGTTTCCGCAATAAGGCAACATCAATTTCAATGCATTCCCGTGGCGATGTCTATTCGGTTACCTCTTCGACTCGTGGTGATTATGTCGGGTTCCGCCTTGTTTTCGGCAAGATTCCAGATGCCTTATGGATGGGGAGTTCAGGCCGCGCCGCTTCAAGCAGAATTACTCCGCTTGCAAATTCGTCGTCGGTATATGCCCATACCAATACTTATAAGGCTAAACTTGCTTTTAGAAACGATGTCTCCGGAAATATCGCCTTCATCGATTATTCTAACGGAACATTGTCGGTTGTCGAAATCATCGATTCAATCGATGCGTACCACCCCGATATTTCGCCTGACGGAAGCCATGTTGCCTTCTCGACGATGTATGAAGGGCTTGACGGCAAGTCTGCTGTTTATGTGCGCGATTTGAATGAAGAAGGGTCTAACTTGGTTAAGCTCGATGTCGAAAGTGCCGCCATTCCGCGCTGGCGTGTGCTTGAATCCGGCGACACTGCCATTGTGTATGTCACCAGTGCAGGGAACAATAAAGACGAAGCGGCTTTCCGCTCCACTTCGACTTGGCAGGTGGTTTTTGCAAACGGTAAATTCGGTACCCCGCAAAAATTGTTCGATGGAGCATTCCACGGGGGAATCAGTGCCGACGACCGTTTGGCGGTTTCTGGCGCGCGGCTTTTGCGTGCTCGCGTAAATGACCATGATACGGTGTGGTACAATGGCGAACAGGCTTGCAATGTTTCGCTTTCAAAAGATGGCTCCAACCGCACCTTGTTCCTGGATTTTGGCAGTTCTACGGGGCGCAAGTTTGCCGGCGGAAGGTATGCGACTCATGAACGGCTTTTCGTGACAGATTCTTTAGGGAATTTGATTCAGTCTTTCCGCGCTCCGGCTGGCCATACGTTTGACCATACGGAATGGGCGGGGAACATGAATCTGGCTGTTGCATCTCTAGTGAATGCGAATGGTTCTCACCGTAAAATCGTATTGCTTGATTTGCAAGACAGCAGCTTTACGGAGCTTGCCGAGGGCGATGAACTTTGGCATCCGAATATGTGGGCCTATTCGGAACCCCTTATTACAGGAGGTTCTTCAATCAAGGTTGATAGCGCAGGCGTCTATTTTACGCCGCAGGGGAGTACCGCATCCATTATTCTGCGCTATAAAATGGAACTCTTGTGGAAATTCAAGGATACGGCAAACGTTGCCATTTTCGGGTCTTCGAGACCGTTAGATGCGATTGCTCCACTCGGTCTAGATACCTCTTTCTTTGCGCTGAATCTAGCGAATGTCCCGAACATGATGGCGACATCCGATTATCTATTGACGAATTATGTGTTCCCGCATTTCAAGAAGTTGAAGTATATCGTTGTCGCCTTGGATATTGACTTGTGGTATCATTCCGAAGATGGACCGTATAATTTCTTCTCTCTGGAATATGCAAATTACCCCGGCTTTGTTTATGATAAAAACCATGATTTCTGGAAAGATAGCGTGCCCGAAGAATTGGCCCGCCTGACAGAAGAATCTTTGGGTCTAGAGGCTTATCAGGAACGCTTTATAGCGCCTCGCGGCTACAATTACGAACCACCCGGCAATTGGGAAACCGTTCCCTCTGTCGATAACGATAGCACGTGGATGAGGGAACTGTCGGAGAATTATTACGCCAGTTTTAAGCATTTGGTAAATATATTGAAAATGGCCGAAGAAAGGGATATCTTTGTCGTGGGCATTATTTTCCCGCAGAGTCCGGCTTTTAAAGAAACAGGCTCTTTTGGCCGCTATGGAATCCGTAGAAGCGAAGCCCCGGCTTTGATCGAAGAAATTAAAGACTTGGAGCAGAAATACCCTCATTTCCGTTTATGGGATGAAAATAAAATGGGGGATCATGACTATACCGACGAAATGGCGTTCAACGAGGACCATTTGAGTTATCTCGGGGCGATTCAACTGACGACGCGTCTTGACTCGCTGCTGAAGAAATTGGATAAATAAGAGAAAGTCGGCGCTTTATTTTTCCACCACGTTCCCAAGGATGTGGTGGATTTTTTTGATGCCGTCAAAAGCCGAGGGGCTACTGATGTAGTAGAACATTTGTTCTACAAGCGCGTCGGTGTTGAAGTCGTAAGACGGAATGCGCAACAGGTAGCTTTCCATGGAATTGTCGAAGGCGATGTAATTCGGTCCGATATTTGGCATGGGAATTTCCATGTTGTTTTCTTCGACCATTTCCATGAAGATGCCGGCGACTTCGTCGTTCACGCAAATCCAGGGCATGTTGTTGCCGTTTGCCGCCTGGAAGGCGAGCGCGCGTTCGGCAAGTGCCTTGAGTTTTTCTTTTTCAAGGGTGCGCGCCATGATTTCCACAGAGAGCTTTTCGACTTTCTTGCGGGCAATCTGCTTGTAATCCCAAGGGCTTGCGAATTCGGCGTCCACATAGGGGTGCACTACCAGGCCCGATTCTTCGAGACCGGTCAAGCGGTCCTTGGACCAAGAACTGTTGTGATACGGCGAGAAATAGCCGACTTCTGTGACGCCGAGGCCGAGCAGGTAGCGGCCGATTTCTTTACCGGGTTGCTTTCCGAAGGTGGAATTGAAGAATACCCAGTTGTCCTTGCGCATAAAGCTGCGCGGTACTGCGTCGATGGGATGTTCCCACCATACGGCAACGGGAAATTTGGCGTCGGCGAAGAATGTCAGAAGCGGCCTGAAGTTTTGCACCAGGAGTGTCGAAAGAATCGCGCCCACGGCGTTCGGGTGTTCCGAAAGCTTGCAAGGTTTGCCGCTTCGGTCAATGAGCTTGCCCGAGGCGTCGTTGATGCCGAACAGCGTGAGCTTGTAATGGTTTTTACCGGCAGTCTTGTAAATCAGTCGCAAGAAGTCCAGTTCGCGTTCACTTTCGGCAGTAAAGCCGCCCCAACTGTTGCATCGCGTCACGAAAATGAGCTCACTCAACGGTGCTTCGTCGCGCTTTTGCTGCTTGCGGTAAAACAGGTACTGGCGGCCTTCTTTTTTCAGGATTCCGCGGGCAACTT
Organism: uncultured Fibrobacter sp.; assembly: GCF_900316465.1. Taxonomy (NCBI): domain Bacteria; kingdom Pseudomonadati; phylum Fibrobacterota; class Fibrobacteria; order Fibrobacterales; family Fibrobacteraceae; genus Fibrobacter; species uncultured Fibrobacter sp. The sequence goes on from NZ_ONDD01000026.1 coordinate 28,873, forward strand.
TTTCTTCAAGGAACTTGCGGAGAGTGCCCTGCGAAACGTTGTAGCGGGCTGAAAGTTCCTTCGAAAGGGGGAGCGGTTGCGACGGCTTGATAAATCCTTGCGCAAAGTCTCGCTCGAATGCCTTGGCGAGCTTTTCAGAGACCGTCTCGTGGACATAAGGAACCCTGTTCTTGAGTGGGGTTGTCCCCCAGAAACAGCCCTTGCCCTGGATTTTGCAAATCTTTCCAGCAGATTCCAACTCCGTAAGCGCCGCCTGCACCGTGCCAGACGAAGCCCCGAACCCCTTGATCATCGAACGTACGGAAGGCAGCCTGTCCCCGTCGTTCAAGTTCATATCGATCAAAGCTTTGATAATCCGCTGTTTCATGCTTTAAATATTAATAAAAATGTGAGCCACAAGCGACTCAAGGCTATTCATCTCTATAAACAAATAACCTGCGCAGGGGAGGTTCCTGCGCAGGTCGGGGTTGTTTGGGGTTGGATGAATGGCTTTAGAAATTGAAGTCAACCTGATAGTTGGCCTTGTTGTTCGGGTTCACGCGAGCACCCTTGGCGTTGACCGTACCGCGAACTTCCTTGTTCTGGAGCTTGACGCGGTTCTGGAGAATGCCGGTTTCCTGTTCGCTGCTGGAGCTGAACGGGTTGAACTGGCTGCTGGAACTCGGCGTAACGCTGGAGGAAGATGCTACGCTAGAAGACGATGCCACGCTCGAGGAACTCGGGGTAATGCTGCTCGAAGAAACGGGCTGCTGTTCGTCGTCTTTCGGAACCTGGCCGTTGAAGCTTTCCTGACCCTTGCGAGTGAGGGCGAGAATCAACATGCCGTCTCTGGAATAAATGTTCTTGTCGGTGAGGTCGACGCGGTTGCCGTCGAAGGTCCAGTCGCCCTTGCCCCAGCGGGAGCCGTCAAATGTGTCGAAATTGTCCGTCCAGTCGAGCGTAAAGTCGCTACCGCCCTGGCCCTGGCCCGGAGTGTACTTATAAACCTTGACCCAGTTGATGAACTGGAAAAGCGGGAGCTTGGATTCGTCGAACTGGCCGACCCATTCAGCGCTTTCAGAAGACCAGAGGTTGAAGCGGAGACCCTGAGTTCCCTTCAGGTCAGAAACCTGACCGCCTTCGGTTTTACGGACTTCTACGCCATCTACAGTCCAACGAACGTAGTTGGGTGTCCATTCGAGGCCGTAGGTATGGAATGCTTGGTCGGCAGCCGGATTCACGGCATGATGCTTTTCGCTGGTTTTCTGTGCGCCAGCCTTGCCGGTAATGATGTTAGATTGGAAACTGCCCGGGTTTTTACCCAAAACTTCGATATCAACTTCCACCCAGGGGCGTCCGTCTGCAATTTCAGAACCGTTCTGGTAAAGGAACATGGAACTGACGGTGCCGGATGCTGCAGCCATCTTCATACGGGCTTCAAACTTGCCATATTCAACTTCTTTCAGAGTGTAGAGTTCTGCGCCAGAATATGCTTTGTTTTGTGCCATGGTTGCTACCGCCGCGATTGCGAGAACGGAAAGAGTCGTTTTAAGATGCATCATGCCTCCAATTAACACATCCTCATCACCAATAATGAATTTATAAAGAAAATGCAGACGTTACAACGCCTGCAGATGTCAAAACATTACAAGTGTATCGACTGAACTATGTAAAAAGGGAGAAGTCTCTCCCTGATTACAACCCCTGCTGCGCAGGGTCTTCCATCACCCTCACGCCTAGGGACTCCGCCCCTAAAACCCCGGAATGCGAAAAAAAATTTGCTTAAAGATCCAGCGACTCTTGAGCGCTGGCTTCTGCAAGTGCTTTCGGAATGCTGCGATGAAGCATCTCGTAGGCGGTGCGCGTGGCTGTACGGCCACGCGGCGTTCTCGCGAGGAGCCCCTTGCGAATCAAGTACGGTTCATAGACTTCTTCGAGGGTGTCCGGCTCCTCGCCGAGCGCAGCCCCGATGGTGCCCAGCCCCACGGGGCCACCGCCGAACTTGTCCATGATCATCGACAGAATCTTCCTGTCCATGTGGTCCAGACCTTCGCCGTCGATTCCAAGCATTTCAAGCGTCTTTGAAGCCGACATCAAGTCGATGACGCCGGTGCCTCGCACCTGGGCGACATCGCGGCAGCGCCTCAGTACGCGGTTAGCGATACGCGGCGTACCGCGGCACCGACCGCTCAAGAGTTTGGCCGCATCTTCTTCGAGCCCCACGTTCAAAATCTTCGCGCTGCGCATCAAAATGCTCTTGATGTCGTCTTCGTCGTAAAGTTCCAGGCGGTACTGCAAGCCGAATCGATCGCGCAACGGGCTTGTAAGCAAACCGCTGCGAGTCGTTGCGCCCACCAGCGTAAAATGCTTGAGCGGCAAGTTCACGCTACGAGCCGCCGGCCCGGAATCCAGCATAATATCGAGTCTGAAATCTTCCATAGCGGGGTAGAGGTATTCCTCCACCACGCGGTTCAAACGGTGAATTTCATCGATAAACAGGATATCGTTCTCTTGCAGGCTCGTCAAAAGCCCCGCCAAGTCGCTAGCCTTTTCGAGTACAGGACCGCTCGTAATATGGATGTTCACGCCCATTTCTTTGGCGATGATTCCGGCCAAAGTCGTCTTGCCAAGACCCGGAGGACCGCAGAAAAGACAATGATCCAGCGAATCGCCGCGATGTCTCGCGGCTTCAATTGCAATCGAAAGGCTTTCTTTGATGTTCTTTTGGCCGGTAAATTCAGCAAGACTAGGCGGGCGGAGCGTGCGTTCTACATCGCTTTCGTCGCCCGTTCTGCGTTCCGGAGAAATAATACGCTGGTCGTCCATTTTCGATTGTCATGCCCGGCGAGGCCGGGCATCTCCTTAAAGATATTTGAGAGCCTCGGGGATAAGTGTTGCGGCATCTGCCGAATCACCCAAGATTTCAGCAGCCTTCATCACGGCCTTTTCTGCCGCCGGATCCTTCACGCCAAGCGTATGCAAGGCAAGAACCGCTTCCATCTTCGGACCCGTGAGAGCGCCCATTCCGGTAATTCCGGAGCCTTCCACGTCGCCCAAGGCCTGCAGCATTGCCCCTGCCTTATCCTTCAGCGAAAGCACCATCTGCTCGCAAGTCTTTTTGCCGAGTCCCTTGATCTTGCCCAAGGCGCTCTTGTTGTCGCTTGCGACCATGTTCAAGAGGTCAGCAGGGGAGCTGCCGCTCAGAATACGCTGGGCAAGTTTAGGACCCACACCGTTCACCTCGAGCAGCATGATAAAGGTGTCTTTCTCGGTTTTGTCGGCAAAACCGAACAGCGTCATGGAATCTTCGCGCACCACCAGGTTCGTGTAGAGTGTGACCTCGCTTTCTACCTCGGGCAGTTTGCCCGCCGTATAGGCCGAAATATTCACGCCGTAACCCACGCCGTTCACGTCTACAACCACAAAAGTGGGGGACTTTTCAATCAAAATTCCGCGAATTCGTTCAATCATTGTTTATAATGCCTCAAAACCGCTTTAAATCATAAACATCTGTTCACTGCACAAATATATACTATTTTAGCCGGTTTTGTCAAGTCTATCCTTATTTTTTTACAAATTTATGCAGTTGTTGATAGTTTGTCCATGAAACAATCTTTTAATTTGATGCTTTTCTCCGTATTATAGGTAGTTTTATTATTGAGTGCTGTAACCTAAAAAAAACGGGGTCGCAATGAGTGGAATATCAAAAATCTTTAAGACATTTTGCTGATGTAGGCCTTGCCGATGGAGCGGCCAAATTTTTAGGCAATACCACGACCTTTGGCGAAATCCCCGACGACTATGGAACCTACTGGAACCAGATTACTGCCGAGAACGGGTGCGTTTGGGGCTATGTCGAAAAAACACGTGGTGAATACGATTGGACCGGTTGCGACCTCGCCTATAATTGGGCAAAAAAGAATCATGCGCATTTTACGTTTCACACCCTGTTGTGGGGTTCGCAAAACCCGCAGTGGTTAAGGGAACTCGATGTTGACGAAACTAAAAAAGCTTGGACAGATTGGATCGACGCTGTTAAGGAACGTTACCCCGATCTCGAAATGATTGAAGTGGTCAACGAAGCCGTCAAAAGCGGCAACAACTATCATTCCAGTTTTTCCAGCAACAAACTGATTGAGGCGCTTGGCGGCGATAGCGGCAACTACGAATTTGTAGTGACCGCTTTCAAGATGGCACGAGAACGCTGGCCAGAAGCCATTCTGATTTATAACGATTACAATACTATCCAATGGCAAAAAGTAGAGGGTATCGACCTTCTCAAGAAAATAAAGGCCCAGGAGGCGCCAGTTGACGCTTACGGAATGCAGTTCCACGAAACAACCGCACAAGGGACAGGCTATTATTGCCTAAATACATCCTTACTCAAACGCTCCCTTTACGAAGCACATGAACAGACAGGACTCCCCATATATATTACTCAATACGATGTCGGTTCCACGGACGATGAATTTCAAAAAAAATGCTACCAAGAACATCTCCCAATCCTAATGGAAACGGATTATGTTGCAGGCATAACGCTTTGGGGATACATTTATGGCAAAACTTGGCTTTCTTGTAACGGTTTGGAACAAGGTTGTTCCGGCCTCATCAAAGACGACATCGAACGAGCGGCATTGACTTGGCTCAAGGAATATTTCAAGAATCCGGATGCCCGTTACGGCCGTGGCCTTGCCGATGGAGCGACCAAATATCTTGGCAACATGATTGCTGACAAGCAAGAAATCCCCGAGGATTTTCAAACCTACTGGAATCAGGTTTCGCCCGAAAACGCATGCACATGGAGAGTTGTTGAAAAAGAGCGCGGCAACTTCGACTGGTCGGAATGCGACCGCGTCGATCATTGGGCGCAAACAAATAAAGCGAAGTTCACATTCCGCAACTTGCTCTGGGAACCGCGCACCCCCAACTGGCTATATAGCTTAGATACTGCGGAAACCAAGAAAGCAATCGAAGCATGGTTTGACGAAGTCGCCAAGCATTACCCCACACTCGACATGATCGAGGTGGTAAAAGGAGCTTCTCGCAACAGTCAAGGCCGCTATCTTTCAGGATTCGGTAGCAACATCGGTCTCAAAATTATCGAAGCCCTTGGCGGAGACAACGACGACTACAAATTTGTGGCCACGGCCTTCAAAATGGCCCGCAAACGCTGGCCGTACGCCAAATTAATCTACAACGACATCGATTATTACGGGTTGAAAAACAACCTGGGCGCAGACCTTATCCAAAAAATCCAGAAGCAAGGCGCGCCCGTCGATGCCTACGGAATTGTAGCTTCATCGCTCGTTCAAGGATCCGGTCCTGTCCAATGCGTCAATGCTGAACGCATCCAAAGCGGCATTCAGGAAATTTACGACAAAATAAAACTTCCATTGTTTATTACAGAATATAGCGTCGGTACGGACAACGACAGCCTTCAAAAAGCATGCTACTCCGAACATATTCCGCTCTTTATGGAATCGGAATACATTGCAGGCGTAAACCTTTGGGGCTACCTTTACGAAGTCGGAGCAAGTGTATGGGTCGACGAATCGAATCCCGGACTTATCAAGGATGGGGTAGACCGCCCTGCAATGACTTGGCTCAAGGAATATTTCAGCGAGCACTTCTACGACGCCAAGAACATGTGGTACGATAAAGGCATCCCGATACATCCGCTGGATTCGTTGGATTCAGCTGCTTTTGAACAGACGATTGCCATTGGCGATAAAAATAACGGAAAAATTAGCGGCAAGCTCCATTTTGAGCAAAATACGCTCCAGAATTACGACGTGCTTGATTTGCACGGTGTGCGCCTAGGCAGACTTTCGGCCTACGGTTTCGATGCCGCCAAGGAAATCCTCAAGACTTCCAACGAAGTGAAAAACTCCGGCGTGTACTTCCTGCGCAATCGTACCACCGGCAAGATTCAAAGCGTCCGCGTTGCAAGATAATGGCGCAAAAAATACGTTTATAGCCCCAAAAATGCATTTTTGAACAATGTAAACAAAAAGTAATGTTTGAAAAGTAACAAATAATTTATAAAAAATTTCTAGTTAGACAGTCATAAAAAATATAAATTTGCACAAACTAATGGGAATAAAATGAAAAAGAAATTCTTTTGTTGTGAATTGATTGGCTTGGCCGGAATGTTGTTTTTTGTAGCATGCAGCAATTCGGCAACCGAAACGACTGTATATCATAACGACGATATCGCCGTCCTGGAATCTGGCAAAAAACTAAAAAAACAAACATGCGATTCATTGAACATGGGCGAATTGCTCTATGTTATTGATTCTACAGACATGTATCTCTGTGATGGAAAGAAATGGGTTTCCTTGAAAGGTGCTGCCGGTAAGCAGGGCGAAAAAGGAAAAGACGGCGAAAAGGGCGATACCGGTTCTAAGGGTGATGATGGCGAAAGTCTTATGGGAAATCCTGGAATTCAAGGTCCGAAGGGTGATGATGGTGTCGCGGGGACTAGCTGTAAGATAATCAGTGATGAAGATGGCGTCGTCGTTATCAAGTGCGGTGAAGATGAAGACGCTGATTCTACAAAGATTTATAAATCTATATGTGGTTATACGCCGTTTGATCCGGAAAAGGCAGCTTGCTTTAATGGTGAGCTTTATTCTTGTAATGGCAAACCGTACAATCCTAAAAATTATTTGTGCGACGCCAGAGATAATCAGATGTACAAGGTCGTGACAATTGGCTCGTTTATGTGGATGGCTGAAAACTTGAACTATGATTATAATATCGAAACTGCCAAGAGCTATTGCTATGATGATGAACCCGCGAATTGCGAGAAGTATGGTCGCTTGTATACATGGGCTGCAGCAATGGATAGTGCAGCCAAGTTTAGTGACGATTGCAAAGGTTGCGGTGATAATGGAAGTGATGCTGCGCTAGTATCTGCGTCTACATGGACAGCCCGAGGAGTTTGTCCCGAAGGATGGTTTATGCCTTTGAATACCAATTGGTCTGATTTGGTTGAAGCATCTGGAATAGATGAATCTCTCATAGGAAATGCTCTTAAATCAAAAAATGGTTGGAGTGCGGACGGAAATGGTTCCGATTATTTAGGAATGACCATCTTGCCGGCAGGATATAGAGACATTGATGGTAAATATTTATCAAAGGGTGATTCTGCGATTTTATGGTCTGCTACGAATTATACTAATGGTTATAGCGCTTTGAGAACTCTTTTGGAAACATCGTCTTCAAAAATGGCGTGGAAAAGTCGTTCTGATATTGATCGTAAAGGAAATGCTTTTTCCGTACGTTGTTTCAAGGCCCTCTAGAATTAATGTGAGTGTTTTATGTATCAAAAGAATCGTATTTACTTGGGCTTGATTGTATCTGCTTTGTTATTTGCAGCTTGTGCTGATGACGAAAGCAGTTATTTCGATGTTTATGATGATGTCAATCAGGTTCTTGATTCTGGAAAAAAATTAAGTTCGGTAAGTTGCGATTCAACATCTATCGGCAAAAAAATATTCGTCATTGATTCCGCAGCCACCTTTTTTTGTGATGGTCGCGATTGGATTTTGCTGAAAGGTAGCGACGGCGATCAGGGTCCTGTTGGTTCGGAAGGAAAAAAGGGCGCAACAGGTGATAAAGGCGTTGCTGGCGACTCTGCTCAATTCACAGGGGATACTGGCCCTGATGGAGAGAAAGGAGAAAGAGGTGATTCCTCGAATGTCAATTGCGGAATTGCTAGAGACTCCGCAGGTGTAGTTGTATTTAAATGTTCCGATGGAAAGGAATCAAAAATATATACGGCATTATGTGGTGATTCCGCCTATGATCCTATGGATTATTTTTGCCTTAATGGATCGCTTTACAGCAATGCAGAGTATTTCTTGGATGCCCGAGACAATCAAGTGTACCGCTATGCCGTTTTGGGTCGGGGGGATTCAGCCAGAACATGGATGTTGGAAAATTTGAATTATGAACTGAATGACGGCGAACAGAGTTGGTGTTATAAGAATTCGTCATTAAATTGCAAAAAGTATGGACGCCTTTATACATGGGCTGCCGTACTCAACAAACCTGAAGAAGAATGTGGGTATGGTCAAAAATGCAATGTGGCTAACCCGTTCAAAGGAATTTGTCCTGAAGGCTGGCATGTTTCTACGAAAGAAGAATGGAAAATGCTATTCAAGTTAGAAAAGGAAGAAAAGACTGCCGGACAAATGTTACGTGCCACTACGGGGTGGAAACGAGGCTGGACAGGAACGGATGAACTTGGATTTAGTGTTTATCCGGGTGGCATTTACGAAGAATCTAATTTTTATGGAGAAGGTTCTAGAACCCTATTTTGGACATCGAATTTTATTGATAAATTCTCTGCGCAATCTTATGGCATGACATTTGACAACAAAGATGTTACCTATGATGCAGTGGACAAGGACTTAGGACTAGCCCTCCGTTGTGTAAAGGACGCTTTTTAATTGTCTTACCACCAGAGTTTTAGGCGTAAGTAGTCAATCGCCTGGTGGCTCAAAATCCACCAAAGTGTCTTTTTGCCGGCGTAAATCTTGGCAATACCTGTCATACCAGGGCGGAACCACCCTGGTATTTTTTCGTTGAATTCCCCACGAACAGGGAAGGTGTTTTCTTGATCCTTAACTGTTGCGGTGGGATTGATTCTCTCTGAACGGAATCCAAAGGTTTGTTCAGGACGGCTCTTTACGGCGAGAAGTCCGTCACTACCGATGCTAATATTTTCAATTTCAACTTCGTTGACATCCACTTCTACGTAGATGTTTTCAATAAGTGCCATCTGAATAAGTTCGGAACCTTGCTTTACAGGTGCACCAAGTTTTTTTTGCAAATCGCCTTCGATAATAATGGCGCTATCAACGGTTGCAAGAATTTCAGATTTAGAAAGCTTGTAACGTACGGTTTTCAGCTTTGCTTGGGTTTGCGATAACCTAGCTTGATGAATTCGCATGTCTGCGAGTTGGTGTTCAGCCTGTGCTTTTTGAATCTCGCTACGGTTGTTCTGTTCCTCGGCCAAAAGGTTTGCTTCTTCAAGTCTTAACTCTTTTTGGTCTAGTCTCAAGAGCATTTGTTCCTTGTATACAATGTCACCTGGTTTTACAGATACACTGTCTATATAACCGTCGAAGGGGGCTGTTAGGTAGATAATTTTATCTGTTTTTAGAATGGCTGGTGAATTGACTTTATATTGGAGTGGCACCAGCGTAGCAAATAAGATGAATCCGATAGCGAGAATCCCGAAGAATTTTGCCCAAGTGTGCTCAAAACCGAGTAATTTACTGAGCTGCTTTCGTGTGTTTCTTGCAAATCGTGCACCGAACCAGTTGCTTTTCTGATAGAGTTCCTTGAGTCGGGTTCCAGTAAGAGATGCAACAAGGTGTATTTCTGTGGCGTCAATGTCGCTGAAAGGCTGTTTGGATCTTTCGCAGGTGACAACTCCGATGGTTTCATCGCCACTACGGACAGGGACGGATAGCAGATAGTCGGCGTTGTAAGTTTTGCGGTAACGCTCGTGTGCACGGACCGAAAGGTTACTGTTGTCTGGAGACGGTAGCAAGATGGCTGCATCCTGCTCGTAAGCTTCTTCCATGGCAGCTTCAAGGTCCTGGATGATCTGCATCTTTTTTTCGAAGCGATCTGTATGGCTGATCGATTTTATTTGGATATAGTCATGTTTGAGCCAACCCAGGCAGACCCTTTCGGCATGAAGCTTATCGGCAAGTTCACCCGTAAGGGCGAGCCCGGCGGTTTTGAACTTGTCTGCTTCGTTCACCTTGCGGGCCATGTCAAGGACAGATGTGAGCTGAACAATCTTCTTGTTAGAAGAATTCAATGCTCCTTGAAGAGCCTTGATGAGTTTATCGGAATCTATGGGAGTATTTGGGTTACTCACTTAACAGGTCCTCCCGCAATAACAATTTTCCGTCGTGCCAGTATTCCAGTTTGTTTTGCAGCAATAGTTTGCCTTTAGACTTGGATTCCCTGACCTTGGTCACGTGCAATGTCCGGATAGTTTCGAGGTGGCGCTTTTGGGCTTCACGCAGATCTTCTTCTATGTCAAAAATCTGGTGGTAGTTACTTTTTCCCATCTGCATTTTCTTGAATTCTTCTTCCAGTTCTTTTTCATGGAACTCGACAGAGGTTACCCCGAATAGGTACTGGTCGCGGATTTCGGCAGTTCTTCTCCTCAAAATACGGTATTCTTCAAATAATTTGTCAAGTACGAGCGAAAGGCGGACCGTTGAAGATCGAACATTTGCTTTTTCGGCTGCGATTTGATGTCGTTCCTTGATATTTGCAAAAAGAGGGACTGCAAACTCAAATCCGCCAGCAAGTACAGTTTGCCTGCGGCGGTTGTCCTTGAAGTTGTGTACCGCCATACGCGCGTTATCATCTCGGCTACGAATTCCATAGCTGCCAATGAGGTCGAATGTTGGCAAAAAGTTGGATTTGTGGCCCTTTAAAACGGTTTCTCGTAGTTCTAGGTCCGCTTTCTGGTATAGGTATAACGGATGCATCAGCTTAATGGAATCCAGCAAGGCAAGAGAATCAATCGTAACCGATGTATCAATTTCAAGGTTAGGGTGTATGGCAATGGGGCGTGTGTCTTGCATGTATTCCGAAGAAGACAGTGTCAACAAAAGTGCAAGTCTTGCACTGCGGAGCTTGTCTAGGGCTTCTAATCTTGCGCTTTCTCGGTCAGAATATTCTGCGACAGCCTTTTGGTAGTCAAGTGGCGATAGCAATCCTAGTGCGAGTCTTTTGCTTGCATCTTCGACAATTTCCTTGGCAACATTGGCGGACTTGGTTGCAAAGAAAAGAATTTGGTCGGAATAGTAATAATTCCAGTATGAATCGCAAAAATTTTCAATGATATCGGCAAGCGAATTGCGATACTTTTGGTATGCAGCCTCCTGTTGCAGTTGAGCTTGGCGCAAGTTGTTGAGTGGCGCGGAATAAATAGGACCATCCTTGAGGACATGCTGCCTCAGTTCACCGCCGAAATACAACTCAGATGTATAATCGCTATGCGTGTAGGTTGCCTGGTTGAACCCGATATCGTATTCTGTTCCCGTGGGCAGGCTGCCTTGCACACCAATTTTGTATTCGTCCTTCGTTTCGGTGAACAGGGCGCTGGGCCTGTCGGCGCGTTCCTTGTGCATTCGCCCGACAAGCGTCGGCTCAAAATCACCATAAGCGCCAGAGGCGTTTTCCCTTCGGCTAATCCATTCGTATTTCGCTTCTTGTACATCGGAATTGTGAGCAATAACCACATTGAGGGCATCCTCAAAGGAGAGGTACAGCGAATCCTGAGCCTGGATAACGACCGTAGACAGGAGTAAAATGGCGAGGAATCTTCTCATTTCAGCAGAATTTTCCCCGTGACGCCAGGTTTAACAGCCTGGTCTTTGTTGTCGAAGATTATCTTGATTGTTCGCAACATGCTGGACTTATCTACCAGAGGCGAGATAAATTCAATTTCCCCTTTCTTGGCAATAGCAGAGTTGCCCCCGTTCAGTTGCAACTTTACCTGTTGACCAACCTTGAGATTGGTTGTTCTGTTGGCAAGAATATATGTCGTGAATCGACAAGTACGTACATCCGCAATTTCAAGAACAGGAGTGAGGGCTTCTACGCTTTCACTCTTATTTTTTGAAATAGATACGATTTCCCCGTCAAAAGGGGCGATAAGGAATTGTTTGTCCAACTGGGCGCGGGCCAGGTTATATTCAAGTGTATCCTTACTCTTGTTTACCTTGGCGTTTTCCCATTCCGCTTTTGCAACATTATAGTTGAGTTCCTTTTCCCAGACTTGTTCTGCACTTACAGATGTACTGGTTTCAAAGAGTTTTTTTATGGCTTTGTAATCCTTTTCATAGGTGTCCATTTTGGCCTTGGCCGATACGACTCCCGAAACATCTTCGGCTGTCACTTTGGTGACTTGCACACGAAGTTCGTCTTCTGTCTTTACAAGGTTCATCAGCGTGTCGCCCTTGTGGACGATCATGCCTTCTTTGACCCAGATACTGTCAATTTTACCAGGAATCGTAAATCCAATTTTAGCCTGTTCAATTGGCTCGGTGATTCCATCAAAAGCACCCGCTATTGCTTGGTTTATCCAGATGGAAATGACAACTGCCGCTTTGATGTTTTTGTTCATGGTGCGTTAGTCTTCTTCGTCGTCGCTGGTGGCGGTTTTCGGCACAACAAGTTCTGTACGGAGGGTGAATGCGTCCATATAGGTTCCATCTTCGGCGTAGATGGTAATGTTCATTCCCACGGAGTCGCCACGGTCCCTTTCGATAAGAATGTCTTCTAGCATCTGAACAAACAGAGTGTCTTTGTTGATCCACGAATTGGCGTTCGCATAATATCCGTTCGCATAGATAGTGCAATCAACACCGCTAGTGTATTTCCATTGGATTCGGTCGGTGTTTTTGGCTAATTTTTTTGAGAATTTCACCCAGATTGTGTCTTGGGTTCCGAAAGATGCCTTGAATTGCTCGTTGCTGGGCCATGTGTTACTTGTGACTGCATATATGCCGCGCCCAGTCTTAAAAGCTGAATTACCGTCGAGGTTGATTTCGATACGTTCGTTGGAGCTCTTGCCGTAGGCGACAATTTTTACCGTAATTTGGGCGGCAGGGGGGAAGGCGGTATTGTGGTCCAGGAACAAGGTGTCCTTGTTGATTCTGGCTTCAACAAACAATTCGCTTGTATCGGCGGTGACTGTCACAGAGAGGTTCTTAGAGCTGATTTTTTCATTTAAAACGTAGTAGGGGACTTCCAACTGGGATACGTTTTCAAGTCCTTTCAGGTTTTTGTCTAGAACATTCGATGATTTAATCTTTGGATCAGGAGTAATTAGGGTGTCGCGAGTCAGGTAGATGCGTCCCAAATCGGTCGTTGTCTTGGTTTTTAGCCGGGGAAGTTCAATATCTGTGGCTGTGTAGCGCATCCCGTTGTAGGTAAAAGCCTCTATGGTCAGAATAAGGCCCGTGTCTGCGGGTAGTCCCTTAAACGTAAATTTCCCAAGTGAATCAGTTTGGGATTCAAAACTCTTGGGGGCCAAGTTCACATAGGCTGTGTCTTGGTGGATTAAGAGTAATTTTGTATTGTCTACGGGAATTCTTTTTTCTGTTGCATCTTCGGTAATATAGAATTCGCCCGAAAGTGTTGCGCTTAAAGGACTTAGGCGTACAATCAGGGCTGTTCCGGCGACAACCCCTTCCATACGAGAGGATTCTCCCGATGATCCGATGTTAATGATTTTCGGGGCGTAGTGTAAAGTGTCTTTCCCCTTGATTTTAGTATAGTTGAACGTGAAGTTCAATGTCCCGTAAGGGAGGTCCTTGATGTAGAAGTTCCCGTCTGAATCCGTAAGCGCGCTCCGGATGTCCCCGTCTGAATCTTGATAGGTGATTTCGGCTTTGTTTAATCCTTGGCCGTTTTCGGAGTCAATGACTGTGCCCGAGAATGTCCATTTGGAGTATTCGCTATCTGTTGAGTCAGAAACAGAACAAGCTGTAGCAAAAAACATGGATAAAAAGGCGGAAATGGCCAATTGGATTTTTTTATGCATTTTTCTTTATCCGGTTAAAGAGGTGGAGAAAAGATAGAAAATATGGATTATTGGGCGGATGAAACTAATCTTTTTTAATGTTATTTTGTTTTACTTTGTAAAAACAAATTTTCATACATGTAATAGAAGGTAATATGTTCTTTACTTTATAGGAAATTATGCATTAGTTTGTTATATTTCATATATATATGTGCCTAAATTAAGGAGTTTAAAATGGCCGAAAATGTTGAAAAAAAGGATAATCAATCTGCTGTTGTCTGGAATGATGCGAACATGAAAAATTTGTATGCCAATGCAACCAATGTTATCGCTGGTCGTGAAGAGGTGATTATGCTTCTTGGTGTGAATAATGCTTGGCAAATGGGGCAAGAAAAAGTCAATGTGGATATTGCCGAACGTGTGATGATGACCCCGTTTACCGCAAAGCGCCTTGCAATTATGCTTTCTGCCACTTTGCGAGCTTACGAAGCCAAATATGGTGAAATTGATATTGGATTGCCAACTACCTCTAATAACGAGGCTAAAAAAGCCTAATCTTTTTTAAAGGCCGGGTGCTGGTTTGCCCGGCTTTAAATTTTTTTTTAGATAGAAAGGGATGTCTTTCATGAAGAAACAATGGTCAAGTGTTGCCTCTATTGCACTTGTTTTTGCAGTTTTCTCTGCATGCAGTAACGGAAATTCATCTAGTTCGGCAGAGAATGATGATGTCGCGGAAATAGAAAGCGATAGCAGTGAAATTTCCTCGGAGAGTACGGACCCTTCAAGTAGTTCAAAAAAACAGGAAGATTCTTCTGACTCTGAATCGGAGGAATCGTCTTCTAGTGACGAAGACGACGATTCAAGTTCGTCTTCTTCGAGTAAGGATGTCTCGTCTTCCAGTAAAAATGTCTATTCTTCATCTAGTTATACTCCTGAAAATATAGAGGATTTCGATTTAGTCACTTGCAAGACAGAAGGCCTTATTTCGTATTACCTAAAGAATAAAGGCGAAGTCGTTGAACGAGTGTGTCATGATGGTTTATGGGTTGAGGTTGAATCAAGTTCTTCTGTTGCTCCTACTTCTTCAAATGGCGGAACCCCGTCGACATGTACTGTGGAACATTATGATATGGATGAACAATTTAATCCAGATGTGAAGTACAAGGAATTTACTGATTCTCGTGACGGGAAAAAATACAAGACTGTACAAATTGAAAAATCGGTTTCTTTTGAAATATTTGCAGAAAATTTGAATTATGGAGTGCAAGTCCAGGGGCTTAATTCTGAATTTGATGATGATAAAACTGAAAAATACTGCCTTGAAGATGACTCATGGTATTGCGACAATGGTTTTGGTGGGTTGTATACCTGGAGCGAGGCTATGGGCTTGCCCAAAGCCTGTGATACGGTTTCGGTGGGCTCCACAACGGAATGCCCGAATCCGTTGGCAGAAGGTATGAATTCTAATGCAGATTGGGCCGTTGTTCAGGTGCAAGGAATATGCCCCAATGGTTGGCACATTATGAATGAACTAGAATGGACAACATTAGCCGGAGGAACATATGTGGGTGACTTGATATCCAGAATGTTCGGCAATGGGGATGATTATGGTTTCTCTGCTTTGCTTGGTGGCGTTCTCAATTCGACCGGTAAAATTGAATATGAGCTGGCTCCCAAGTATGGATTTATGTGGCTTCCGCAAGAGTCTGGTTCTATAACAGCGCATTCAATCGCGTTTACGAGATCCTTATGGGATTCTAGCTTCAAATCATTGTATAAAACAAATGGCTTGTCCATTCGTTGCGTAAAAAACTACAAGGCTAATTAAACAGGTGGGATAAAGATGTCAAATTATAAGAAGAACAATAAGAAAAACAAGTCTATTCAAAAGAACTACAAAATTGAATCGCTCGAACCCCGCTTCTTGATGGATGCTGCTTCGGATGAATCTTTGCAACAATGGACACAAGAACTTGAACGCATTGTTGTTCCTGATTATTGGAATGATGAAGGAGATAATGCTAAGCAGTTTGAAAAGTTTGTAAAAAATAAAAATGTTAATGAACAGATAAGTGGTCTCTATAAGAATGACGATGGAACCCTTCAGAGGGCTTCCGTGTATGATTTTCTTGAATTTGATAAAGAAAATGAGAATTTTATAAAATTGGATGGTGCGACCATTGGCTCGTTACTTGATTCTGTAAAGGCAGATTTGACTGAGAAAATGGAGGAGATTGCCAAAACAAAGAAAATTACTGCGTCGGAATTAAAGGATAAAATTAGTTCTGATAAAAAGGTGGATTTTCTTTATGATAATACAGGCTACTATGATGCAACGATAAATTATAATAATGTCACATTAAATAATAATAAACTTGAAT